>JARFPW010000191.1 GCA_029288095.1 Gemmatimonadota bacterium | reverse complement strand
ATGTGTATAAGAGACAGGTACACCGTCGATCAGGGCGGCCGTTGCCAGGAGGCGCACGCTCCCATCCGGGCCGGTGAATTGTACCATGTACATCAGGTCGGCGGCGGGAAGCGGCTCCTCGATCTCGACGGTCTCCACCTCGGCGGCCGTCGAATCGACGGTGGGTGCCGGATTCTCGAGTGCGATGCTGGCGCCACCCCACCCGACGTCACACCCCGAAACAGTCATTCCGATCAGGATCGCAGCTGCAATGACGCGTGATCCGGACTCCCGATGCCCGTAGATTGCCTGCTCCCGGTAGTAGATTGAACTCGATGCGCAGAGGAACCTAGAGCGGCACACGGCGCCGTTCAACATCGGATCACGGGAGACCTGATGGACAGGCTGCAGTTTATTCACCACCCGGCATGCAGTCTCCACGACACGGGGTGGGGCCACCCGGAGCACCAGGGCCGGCTGCGCGCGGTCGCCCAGGCTGTGTCGAAAGCCCTTCCGGAGTTGCATGACATCATTCATCCGGTGGACGGCGCACCCATCGACCCTGCACTCGCCCTGCTCGTGCACACGCAGCGGCACGTGGATCACATCCGCGCGACCGTCGAACAGGCTCAGGAGGCGGACGAGTTGGGGCGGCTCGATGTCGACACGGTTGTGTCGGCGCGCTCGTGGGAAGCCGCGCTCGCAGGAGCCGGGTGCGCAGTCGACGCGGTAACTGCGGTGCTTACCGGACAGACCCGTACGGCTTTCGCCGCGATCCGTCCCCCCGGCCATCACGCAGAGTCGGATCGGGCCATGGGGTTCTGTCTCCTCAACAACGTTGCGATTGCCGCGGCGACCGCCCGCGATCGCGGCCTGGCCGAACGGATCCTCGTCGTGGACTGGGACGTTCATCACGGAAACGGGACGCAGGATATCTTCTACTCGGAGCCTGACGTGTACTACCTGTCCATGCATCAGAGTCCGCACTACCCGGGAACGGGAGCGGCCTCCGACCTGGGGGAGGGCGCAGGACTGGGCACCACGCGCAATCTGCCGATGGCTCCCGGACTGGATCCCGAGCTATATCTGGAGGCCCTGCTCGAAGCGATCACCGAGGCCTCGCAGCAGTTTCGGCCTGATCTGCTGATGATCTCGGCCGGGTTTGATGCCGCTCGGGAAGACCCCCTGGGAGGTTTCACCCTCGATGCGGAGCATTTTTCGCGGCTGACGTCGGAGGCCGTCAGGCGCACCGCAGCGTCGACCGGGGGCCGAACCGTTTCAGTGCTGGAGGGTGGTTACAATCCGCCGGAACTCGGGCGGAACGTGGTTGCGCACCTCAAGGCGCTGGCCGCTTCCACCGGCTCCGAATCGACACCGTGATGCGACGGACCCTGTGGGCTGGCTCGATTTGCATGGGATTGGCGCTGGTGTTTGCCCCGCCGGTCGGAGGTCAGTCCGTTTCGGGCACCGTCATCGATGCCGAGACGGCCGAACCCCTGCCCGGAACGTTCGTTCTGCTGGTGGATTCGGTGGGAGTGGAACGGGGCCGCGGTCTGACGACGCAGGCGGGCACCTTCCGGGTGGGCGTTCCGTCGCCCGGCACCTACCGGCTTCGTATCGAGCGGATCGGAATCGCCGGGTTCACCACGGAAGCGTTCGGCGTTGATGGAAAGCAAGCTGTCAGCCAGGTCATTCGTGTGTCGCAAGCGCCTGTCCGACTGGAGGATCTGGAGGTCGCGGCGGAGCCGCAGTGCACGATGCTCGAACAAGACGCCGTCACGCTGCTGAGCGTCTGGAACGAAGCGAGAAAAGCGCTCGAAGCGACGTTCTGGACCGGGCAGCAAACGTATTATCGCTTTGATGCCCTGCTCAGCCGGCGCTCGCTGGACCGCCGGGGCAATCCGGAAACCGAGACGGAGTTCGAGTCGATTCGACTGTATGGTCGGCATCCCTTTCGATCCGCCCGAGCAGACGACCTCGCCTACGGGGGATGGGTCCAGTCCACCGGTGCGGGAGGCGTCAAGTTTCATGCGCCGGATGCCGAAGTCCTGCTATCGGAGTCTTTCCTGAGGCGTCATTGCTATCGGTTGACGCGCCAGAGCATCGAGGGCCGAGAGTTCATCGGCGTACAGTTCGAACCCTTGCCCGACCGCAGGTTGCCTGACGTTTCTGGGGTTCTGTGGATCGATCTCACAACATCGGAGTTGCAGTCGCTCGACTTCCGTTACGAAGTGCTGAACTTGCCGTTCGAGACCGACCTGGTGGGAGGGCATGTCGAATTCGACCGGCTGCCCGACGGAGCGTGGATCGTCCGCCAGTGGGTGATTCGAACTCCGATCGCGAGAATAGTGCGATCCCGTTCGTTCAGCGGTCGGAGGGGCAGCGGCGACCTCCAGCTCGTGGGTCTATACGAAGAGGGACAGCAGGTTACGGCGGTCTGGCGCACCGGCGACCTCCAGGCGGGACCCGAAAACGAAGTGCCCGAGGACGTTCCCGCCGTCAACGCCCCGCCGGACCGGCTGCTCCTTCGATATCCGACCGGCGGCTGAGGCCGCGTCCTTCATAGTAGAGACTCCGGGTCCCGGTCGATTTCCAGTCGGTTGGATCCGCTGACGGGCGAGTTGTCCGCCATGTAGCGCAGCACGCTACCAAGTGGCCCGGCTGCCTTCGACTTCAGCAGCATATGCCAACGCCAACGACCTCGTAGCCTGTCGATCGGACACGGTGCCGGACCCACCAGGGAGACGTCCTGGCCGCTTGCCTCGACCATTTCTTCCAGCCACTCGGCCAACCGCTCCGCGTCGTCGGCGACGGCTGCTTCGTCGGGACCGGAGACCACGAGGTTCGCGATTCGGATGTGTGGTGGGTACCCGGGCCCGGAACGATCCGCGGTCTCGGCTTCGGCAAAGGACACGTAGTCATGCGTCACTGCATGCCGCAGTGCGAGGTGGTCGGGACGCAGGGTCTGTATCAGCACCTCACCCGCTTCCGCGCCACGACCGGCCCGACCGGCGACCTGGGACAACAGTTGGAACGTCCGTTCCGCGGCGCGGAAATCCGGCAGGTTGAGTCCCACATCCGCGTCGATAACGCCGACCAGCGTAACGCCCGGGAGGTCGAGCCCCTTTGCGATCATCTGCGTCCCCAGAAGTATGTCCACCTGGCGATCGCGTACGCTGCGGAGGATCCGGCCGTGCGCCCACTTCCCGCCTGTGGTGTCCACATCCATGCGGGCGATCCTCGCTGCGGGAAACGTCTCACCCAGAACGCGCTCGACCTGCTCCGTACCGATCCCTCCGAATGAGAGATCGTCCTCCGAACATTGGGGACATCGACTCGGAACCGACTCTTCCCAGCCGCAGTGGTGGCAGACGAGACGCGCACGGCGGCGATGCCAGGTGAGCGACACGTTACACGCCCGGCAGGTGGCGACCCAGCCACAGGCGCGACATTGCTGGACGGTGGCGTATCCCCGGCGATTGAGCAGGAGAAGCGTCTGCCGTTCCTCACGAAGTCGCAGCTCGATCGCCTCACGCAGGTCGTCCGACAGGACGTCGGATCCCGGCTCGCCGGGCGTTCCCCGGCGGTCGATCAGTCGCACTTCGGGAAGCTGATGCTCGGTGGCGCGGTTCTCCAGTTCGTAGAGCCTGTAGCGGCCCGCTGAAGCGTTGTGCCAACTTTCCAGCGAAGGCGTCGCGGAGCCGACGACGAGCAGGGCGCCTTCCATCCGCGCCCTCACCGCCGCCACCGCCCTGGCGTGGTATCGCGGAGTCTCCCCCTGTTTGTAGCTGCCATCATGCTCTTCGTCGATGACGATCACGCCCAGATTCGGAAGGGGGGCGAAAACGGCCGACCGCGTGCCGATGGCCACGGTCTTCTCGCCATCGCGGAGCGCCCGCCAGGCATCGTGGCGCTCGCCTGCGGACAACCCGGAATGCAGCACGGCGATACCGTCACCGAAAACGGCCCGGAACCGTGCGACCGTCTGAGGCGTGAGGCCGATCTCGGGAACGAGGATGAGCGCTGCCCTGCCGGCGCGGATCGCCACCTGTATGAGGCGGGTGTAGATCACCGTCTTTCCAGACCCCGTCACGCCCCGCAACAGCGCGACGCCGGGCTCCTCGGCCGCGGCCTCGAGCAACCCGACCAGTCCATCCAGCACCCGCGCCTGCTCGGATGTCAGGGTCGGCGGCGGTGGCTCCACCGGATCCTCGAGCTCGAACGGGTCACGCTCGACAGTCTCGGAGACGATCTCGGCGAGCCCTCGCTCCGCGAGGCCGCGAATGACGCCCCGACCGAAACCGAGCCCTCTGTCGAGGTGCGACATCGTTGCGGTGCCACCCATGCTCTCGATGACCTCAAAGGCCTCTCGTTGGCGCCGTGCCCTGCCGAATGCCTGTTCACGCTCCAGCAGGGTCGAGAGGGCCGATGTGAGCCGCACTACCTGTTGCGTCTTTCTCTGCGCGCCCGCGGGGCTCCGTGACGACAGGAGGCCGGGCGGCAGGGCGGCCCGATGGACGAGACCTATGGGGGCGACGTAATAGTCGGCTATCCAGCGACACAGACGGAGAAGCGACTCATCGAGAACGGGCGATTCGTCGAGAACCTGGAGAACCGGACGCAGGTGTTTCCTGTCGGCCGACTCCGCTTCCACAGCGGCCGGATGCACGGACTCGACCAATCCGATTTCCAGGCGCTGACCGAATCGGACCTGGACGCGCATGCCGGGGCGCAAAAGTTGCGCTAGATCGCTCGGCACGGCATACGTGAAGGCCTCGAGCACCGGCCGGGGGAACGTTACGCGGCACGTCGCGGCGGGCGTCACCTTGACGCCGTGCCCGAGGGCATCCAGACTGTCGCGGCAACACAAGGAGGTCGCCGACCATATGGGCTGTCTCGCACTAAATGCCTCGTTTGAGCCGTTGACGATCCTGCCGGTAAGGCGGGCGTTGCGGCTCATCATCGATGGTAAGGCAGAGGCGCTCGAGGTCGACGAGTCGCGACCCTACCGATCGGAATCGACGAGTTTCCCGGCGCCAGTGGTCATCCGGCTGGTCCGGTTCATCCACGTGCCGCGCCGATTCCGCCGCCAGGTGACAAATACCTTCCTGTTCGCCCGCGACAGCTATAGTTGCCAGTACTGTGGCAGGCATCGTTCCGAGCTCGGCTATCGCGAATCTCTGACTCGAGACCACGTTCTGCCGTTGTCCCGTGGAGGCGACAACTCCTGGCTCAACGTCGTGACCGCGTGCAGCAAGTGCAATCTCCGCAAGGGCAATCGCACACCGGTTGAGGCGCACCTGCGCCTTCGCACGACGCCGGCGGAGCCGACGGGGGTCGAGTTGATCTGGGCGGTCCGGAGGGTCACGCCCATCCAGGCCCGGTACATCAGCATGTTCTATGGAGAGTCGGCGCTCAAGGCGCTGTCCAACTCCGGTTAGATGGGAATCGGCAATCTCGGGCTGACCGAGATGGCGATCATCTTCGTGATCGCGCTCATCGTGTTCGGCCCCCGACGGCTGCCCGAAATTGGCCGTTCACTGGGAAGCGCGATGCGGGAGTTCCGGCGAAGCCTCAATCAGATTCAACGAGAGATCGAAGAGGTGGATCCGGTCAAACCCGTCCGCGACGAAGTCAAGTCCATTCTGCGGCCGGAGAGCAGCGAACCCGCGGAAACGAGTCGGCCGTCTAGTCCGACGCCTCCTGCTCCGAGCGGCAGCGAATCCGACTGACTGACGGCGCGATCCCGCGGCGGCCCTCGCTCACGAGGATCAGCGCTTCCCCGGCTCCATCCCACGCCATGCCCTCACCCTGCGCTTCACGCGCCGCGATCAGTGAGGCCCAGCCGGGTGCCCTGGCCGTGTCGAACGCTGCTGATCCCGTCCACGCGAACTGATAGAGCGTCGTGTAGCTGCGCACCGCCAGCCGGGTGGCGTCGGGCGACAAATCCGCCGCGGTCACGAGTTGCCCCGCATTCACGCCTATCGGCAAAGGCAGTCGGCCGATCCGGCGGAGCGTATCGGGCTCCGTCGGTCGGGCGCGCAGGTCTGCGACTTGGGCAGAATACAGCACGATCTCGTCGTTCCGGCCTTTGGAGATCACGATGAGTTCAGACCTTTCGGCATCGACGGCGAGGGACTCTGCGTCACGCGCACCGTCCTCGTAGACCAGGTGCCACGACACTTCCGGCTCGACAGGCTGCGTATCGACCTCCATCGCGCCCTGGGCACCGGGAAGGCTCGGCAAGGGCAGCCGGTGCACCGACACGAAGTTGTGTACGGCAAGATTGTCGCCGATGTCGGCCAGGTACAAACAGGCGCCGCTGGGGCACGGCCCGATCGCGAGATCCTCGAGATCGCGAGCGGTGGCGCCGACGATCGGGACGACCCTCAGCACATTTCCTTCCAGATCGATGGCGTAGAGTTCAGGGTCGTTGCCGCTGTCGTTGTGCGTCCAGAACAGATCGGCACGCCGTGGGTCGCGGGCGATTCCGGAGGCCTCGTGCAGCTCGGCCGGCAACGTAGCCAGGTGCACGGGCGGCTCACATACCTCGGGGCCGTCCAGGGTCCCCTGCTCTGCCTGGACCATCGGTTCCTCGCCGCCCGCACAGGCAGCTGTCGCCGCGACACCGGCGGCTAAGACGAACCGACGATACGACGCTATCATTCGTCAGCGCTCGCCTTCGTTCTGACCATGGGCATGGATTCCCAGGCCCCCGTCGTACGCACCGTCAGGACGAGCTTCGTGCCCCTGGTGCACGGAGCGCACAGCGTGGCTCCCTCCCCGGCGAATTCGGTGGAAGAGCCGTCGAGGCGGTAGTCGCCGGGTGAAGATCCTGTCTTCAGGATGAGTGTCTGACCGGACAGGGCTTCGGGCACCTTCCACTCACCCTCCAGGACCCAGCCGGCGGCATTCGGCAGTTGACCGTCGATGAGCGTCGCCTGCGCTTCCGGTGCAACGCTCCGCACGGTCCAGCCGTCGAGAGCGATCGAATCGCTGACCTCCGGTCGGTCGGTATCGATCAGCAGCAGCCGCTCCACATCGGCTCCCTCCCAGCGAAACCGGGCATCAAGACCGCCGGCGTCCATCACCCGCGTCATCCGGTCGAGTCGAATGGGTACCGATAACGAGTATGTCTCACCGGGCGTCAGCCACTGTACCGATCCCCTACCGCTGGCGGGGCCGCGGAGCTCCACTTCGACATCGGCGACTGGGGAGCGACCCCACGCCGTTATCTCGATGTCGAGAGCTGCGAACAGGCGATCACGCGCCCACCTCAAATTGCGCGAAATGCGGGTGACGTCACCCGAAGTGATCCAGGGCTCGGGGCCGGTCCTGACGTCTCCAGGTGGACGGGAAGCCTGCAGGCGGATCTCGTCGAGCTCCTCTGCGGTGCCCGAAGAAAGCGCGGCCTGGTAGGCGAAGGCGCATGGACCTGCCTCGAACTTCAGGAGGATCGTGTTCCAACCGGCGCCGAACCGGGCTTCGAGGTCCTGGCCGGCTATCGGGCGGCCGTTCAACCACGCCCGGCCGCTCGTGCACTCTTCGCCATTCCACGAAAAACGCAGCGTCCGATCCTCGGGGAGACGCACGTAGGCGTGAGCGTAGACGACCGTTCCCGGCTGAGCATCGGGAAACAGCCTGTCCAGGGAGACGAACGCGACCGCGTCATCGCGGTGAAGACGCCATGTAGCACCAGCCGCCGGCAGGCCGCGATCGGGCAGCACGCCGGGTTCTCCGGGTGCTTCCAGAAGATCGGAATCGAGACGGCTCGTGGCCGACGAGTCCGGGTGGAATGCGTCGGATATCAGCCATCTGTCGATTGGCAGCGTCTCGTCCTGGGGCATTGCCACAGCCACGGTCGCAGCTGCGACGGTGAGCGCGGAAACGGCTACAAGGCGTGCGTTCAATCTTGCTCCATTGCTTGACCTGTGGACGAACGGGAGTCTAACGTCTCTCAACGAGTACCGCATAGACCCGGAGCGAGGTCCACGGGTGATGCGGAGGCGTTGGTTCCCCTCGGCCGAAGCGTGCCCGATGAAGCAGATTCTCGAGTTGCGGGTGAACGGCGACCGGCATGAAATCGGCGTACCTACGCACTTCACCTTGCTCGAAACACTGCGGTACGTGCTCGGGCTTACCGGATCAAAACAAGGCTGCGACAAAGGGGATTGTGGTGCCTGTACCGTGCTGTGCGACGGCGAGGCCGTTCTGTCGTGCATCATGCCCGTACAGGAAGCCGAGGGACGCGAGATAAGGACGGTCGAGGGCCTTGCCGGACCGCAGGGTGCCCATCCGTTGCAGGAGGCATTCGATCTGACGGGTGCTGCACAGTGCGGTTTCTGCACTCCGGGCATTCTGTGCAGTGCCGTTGGCCTGCTGGAATCCAAACCGGATGCCGACCGCGACGAGATCGCTCGGGCACTGTCCGGCAATCTCTGCCGCTGCACCGGTTACACCAAGATCTTCGAGGCCGTCCAACTGGCCGGTCAGGCGCTCTCCACGGGCCGGACGCCGGCCGAAATCATCGGCGAGCCTTGAGCACCCCCTAGAATCGCCTGGTGGCTGGTTGCTACAGGTCGAGCTCCAGAATCGTCCACTCGTGGACGTCCGTCAGGCTGAACTCGTGCTTCTTGGGCGAGGTGCCGATCTTTCGATAACCGAATTTCTCGACATACCAGCGAATCGTTGCGGGACGATCCGTTTCGGTACGTACGGT
>JARFPW010000185.1 GCA_029288095.1 Gemmatimonadota bacterium | reverse complement strand
TCGCCGTACCGCTGGTTCAGCTCAGCGCGGACGTGACAGTGAAGTTCTTCGTACAGCGGCTGCACCTGTCCCCACAGCCGGTCGGTCTCCGCGACAAACGCGTCGGGCGCCAGGTCGTAGCGGGCCCGCCACATGGCACCGACGTCCGAGTAGCCGAGCTCGCGTGCGCCTTCGTTTGCGAGCTTCACCATCGCCTCGTAGTCCTGCTTAATCGTCGTTCCGTTTTCGTTCTCCGCGATCGGCACTTGTCGCCATCGCATCCACATCTCGCGGAGCTCCTCCGGGTCGCGCACCGAACCCATCATCTCCTCGAGCTCGTTGCGTGGAATCTCCCGGCCATCCAGCTCGATCTTGCCCATCGCGTATGTCGCAGACATGCGCGTGCTGAGCGAAGACAACTCCTCGGCGGCATCCGGGCGCTCCGGCGCCGGCAGGTTTACCCCGAGCTTCACCAGGTCGATCTTGCGACGTAGTTCCTTGGGGAGTTCGAGGTCGTTGAAGCGCTTGGCCTCGTTGGCGAACCTTACGGCCGTCTGCGTGCCCTCGGCACGAACGCGGGTGCGGAGCCAGTTGGTGTCGAAGTTGATGTATGTCGAGTTGACCCAGGCGACGCGGGCGGAGTACTCCCCGAAGTCCTCGTAGAAACTCTCCACGCGCTCGACGAACTCCTGTGCCTCGTCGACGGTCGGCGGCTGGGCACAGCCGGTGAAGGCAAGGGCAAGGAAGACGGACAGTGCTACTGGGAACGACGGGTGATCGTTCATACGTAGAAAGATCGGGCCGGTAGGGGATAGCGGCAACTGGCGCGTCTTCCCGGGACTCGCGCTTGTGGAGGCGGCTCGCCTCGGCATAGACTGAATACTTGGTCCGTATATCAACAGCGCTCGCCGACACACACAGAACCCGGAGGAGCTTCCATGCCTCGAATTGGTCCGTTTGCTCTTGCAGTAGTTGCGGCCGTCTTCGCCTGCAGTCCCGCTGAGCAGGCCAGCCAGGACGCCCCTGCGGAAGCGGCTGACGCCGGCATGGCGTCCATCGCCGACGACACGTCGCAGCCCGACATCGTGAAGGTGGCCGTCGGCTCGCCGGACCACACCACGCTCGTGGCGGCCGTGCAGGCGGCGGATCTCGTGGACGTGCTCGCGAATCCGGGCCCATTCACGGTGTTCGCCCCAACCAACGCTGCCTTCGACAAGCTGCCGGCCGGAACGGTCGAGGACCTTCTGAAACCGGAGAACAGGTCGACGTTGCGCAAGGTTCTTCACCATCACGTCACGACGTCCGCGCTTGCCGTCGACTACTTCAAGGACGGCCAGTCGCTGTGGATGGTGGACGGCGGATACGAGACGATCAGTTTGAGAGACGGGGATATGTGGATCGGCGACGCGCAAGTGATCGGATCGGTGCGGGCCTCGAACGGCTGGGTGCACGTGATCGACGGCGTGCTGGTGCCCGGAGAGGAGTAGCGGGTCAGTCTGGTTGGCTGGCGACGACTCGCGTGGCGAGATCGAGGCTAAGAGCAAGGAAGCCCAGCGGATACCCGCACAATGCGAGCCGAGCGGTGGAACGTGATCGCGAGCTCGTCACCCGACCCTAGCGGCGATGCACGGCGACCGGCAGGATACAGACGGAGGGCCTGAAGAACCGGATGGTATCGTACGGCCAGCCAGTCGAAACCAGGTACATCGCGTCCGCTATGCGGCACCCGCAACACACAGTCACTAGCTGCTGAGAGGGCAGCGGAGTCATGATCGAAGTCACGAATCTCCGGAAGCTCTTTGGCGACTTCGTTGCGGTTCAGGACGTCAGCTTCACGGTCGAGAAGGGAGAGCTTTTCGGTCTCCTGGGGCCGAATGGCGCGGGCAAGTCGACCACCATCAGCTGCATTTCGGGTCTCCTCAAACCGACGGAAGGAACCGTCCGGGTCCTGGGCCATGACGTCGTCCGCGAGCCCAAAGGCGCCAGACAGCACCTCGGTGTCGTGCCACAGGAGTTGGCCCTCTACGAGGACCTCTCGCCCGTCAACAATCTCTCCTATTGGGGCGCCGCGTACGGACTTGGTGGAGCGGAGCTGAAGAGCCGCGTGGCGCATGTGCTCGAGCGGATCGGTCTCGCGGACCGGGCGACGGAACCGGCCAAGAACTTCAGCGGGGGGATGAAGCGCCGTCTCAACTTCGGCTGTGGTGTGATCCACCAGCCCAAGGTGTTGCTCCTCGACGAGCCCACCGTTGGCGTAGACCCGCAGAGCCGGGTAAAGCTACTCGACCTGGTGGAAGAGGAACTGGAACGCGGAACCTCGGTTCTGTACACCACGCACTACATGGAAGAGGCCCAGAGCCTCTGCGACCGGGTGGCCATCATGGACCATGGCGAGGTCATCGCCATGGGAAGTCTGGACGAGTTGCGAGAAATGTTGGGTGAGCGGGACCTCGTGCAGCTTTTAGGGGCATTCGACCCGACGGCGGTTCGCGATGCCCTGGCTGGTACCGCCGACGTCGAAATCGTCAGCGTCGACGCCGAACGCCTGATTCTGGCTGGGGTGGGCGCCTCGCGGATGCTCCCCGCGATATTCGGCGCCCTCTCTTCCGCGAAGGGGGTCGTCCGTGAGGCGACGCTGAACCTTCCTTCGCGGGAGACACTCTTCTTCAAGCTCACCGGACGGGGGGTGTG
>JARFPW010000169.1 GCA_029288095.1 Gemmatimonadota bacterium | reverse complement strand
GGTCAGGCTCGACCGCGGGCCGTTCATCGGCCAGGACGCGCTGCGCCGGGAGTTGGCGAGAGGACCGGCGCGGCGGCTGGTCGGCGTCGAGATCGATTGGGACGAGTTCGAGGCGGTCCATGAGCGCTTCGGCCTGATTCCATACATCGAGACCGCGACGTCGAGGGAGGGCGTACCCCTGTATCACGGCGGGCGGCAGATCGGATACGCGACAAGTCGCGCCTGGTCACCGCTGCTGAAGAAGTATCTCGCATTGTGTACGGTGGAATCGGCCTGCGCCGCGGTCGGCACGCAGTTGCAGATCGAAGTCACTTGCGAGTACGAGCGACACAGGGTCAAGGCGACCGTGCGGCCGATGCCGTTCTTCGATCCAGAGAGAAAGAAGGCCTGATGGCGGGTCGCGCGCAGTACGACGCTATCGTCGTCGGTGGTGGGCACAATGGTCTGACCTGCGCGGCCTATCTCGCGAAAGCGGGGAAGCGTGTGCTCGTACTGGAGCGCCGCCATGTGCTCGGGGGCGCAGCCGTGAGCGAGGAGGTGTTTCCGGGGTTCACGTACTCGGTGTGCTCCTACGTGGTCAGCCTTCTGCGTCCGTGGATCATCCGCGACCTCGAATTGTCACGGTTCGGGCTCGAGATGATCCCGCTGGAGTCGTCCTTCCTCCCGTTGCCCGACGGACGCTCGATGTGCCGCTGGGCAGATCCGGCGCTGACGCGGGACGAAGTGTCGCGGTTCAGCCGTCGCGATGCCGAGCTCATGCCGGAATTCAGCCGGGCAATGAGCAAGATCGGGCGCTTCGTCCGGCCGATCATCGACTCGCCCGTTCCCGTACCGACGAGCATGAACCCGGCGGAGCTCGTGCGACTGCTCAAGCTGGGGCGGCACTTCCAGGACGCGAGCATCGACATGATGGAGCTGCGGCTCAAGCTCCTCACCATGAGCGCCGTAGACTTCCTTGACGAGTGGTTCGAGGCCGAAGAGCTGAAGGCTCCGATGTCGGTCAGCGGCATCATCGGGACGTTTCTCGGCGTGCGCTCGCCTGGAACTGCCTACGTGCTGCTCCATCACTACATGGGCGAGATCGACGGGGCCTTCCGGTCATGGGGGTTCTCACGCGGCGGCACCGGCGGGGTCAGCAACGCGATCGCCAACGCGGCCCGGCACTTCGGTGCTGAGATCCGCACCGAGGCGGGTGTCGAACGCATTCTCGTCAAGGGAGGCCGGGCCACCGGCGTCGTGCTGGAGAACGGCGACGAGCTGCAGGCCGCACAGGTCGTTTCGGGCTGTGATCCGAGACGGACCTTCCTGGGGTTCGTCGGCGCGGAACACCTACCCGAAGAGTTCGTCGCGGCGCTGTCCCGCTACCGGTTCCGTGGCAGTTCGGGGAAGGTGAACCTGGCGCTCGACGGGCTCCCGGAGTTCACCTGCCGGCCGGGCGACGCCCATTTGCGAGGCGATATCGCGATCGCGCCGAGCATCGACTACCTCGAACGCGCCTACGATGATGCCAAATACGGCTCGTTCTCGCGGCGCCCGTACATCAACATCGTCCTTCCATCGACCGTCGATTCGACGATCGCGCCGCCGGGGAAGCATGTCATGTCGTGCTTCGTCCAGTACGCGCCCTATGAGATCAGCGAGGGCGCCGAGCACTGGCCGGAGAAGCGCGACGCGTTCGGCGAGACGGTGATCGACACGATCGAGGAGTACGTACCGAACATCCGCGATCTCATCCTGCACAAGCAGGTGCTCACACCGTGGGACATGGAGCAGGAATTCGGGCTTTCCGAGGGCAACATCTTCCACGGCGAGTTGACCCTCGATCAGCTCGCCTTCCAGAGGCCGACGTCCGGCTGGGCGCGCTATCGCACGCCGGTCCGTAATCTGTGGCTCGCCGGCTCGGGGGCCCACCCCGGGGGCGGACTCATGGGATCCCCCGGTGCCCTGTGCGCGCGGGCGATGCTCGGGACGAACGGTCGCTCGGGATGACCACGCCGGCGACGGTACTCGTGCTGGGAGCGGACATCGAAGGTCTCGCCGCCGCGGCCACGCTCGCCGAGGCAGGCCGGACGGTCCACGTGATCGACGGTCGGGAGCGCCCCGGAGGCCTCGCGGGACGAGTTCGCGTGGCCGAAGGCTACTCCGCTCCTGGCCTGCTGACCGAAGGCGCACTCGTGCGGCGGGCCCTGCTCGCCGACCTCCAGCTGGAACGGGCCGGCTTCGCGTGGCGCGATGATCACCCGGTGCTGCACGTCGGACGGGAGGCACCTCTGATCACTATCCGGCACGACCGGGTGGACGGGGTGGCGGCGGCCGACGCTGAGGCCTACCGCGAATGGCGGGCGTACATCAAGCGGGTGGCCGGATTCGTCGATGGCGTTCTCGGTGACGGTCCGCCGGCGGTGGACGAACCCGGGCTGAGGGACGTCCTCGAACTCGCGATGCGCGGGCTGCGGCTTCGCTCGCTCGGCGACGCTGACATGATGGAGTTGCTACGTATCGTGACGCTGCCCGCGCGCGACTGGCTGGGTGAACACTTCGTCTCTCCCGCCCTCCAGGCCGGGCTGGTGGCCCCCGTACTTTCCGGCACTATCGTCGGTCCACGCGCCGCCGGCACGACCGCGCTAATGCTGATGCGAGAATGCGCGCGAGGTTCGGAACCGGTGGGCGGTCTCGCCGGCCTGGTGGACGCGCTCCTGTCGCGATGTGAAGAGCTGGGCGTGACGTTCCACCTGGGCAGCAATCCGTCGAAGATTCTCGTCGATTCCGCCCGAGGGCATGTGGCCGGCGTCGCGGTAGGCGAGGAGCGCCTTACGGGAGGGACCGTGCTGTCCACTCTCGATCCGGCTCATACGGTCCTCGATCTCCTGGAACCGGGGGTCCTGCCGCACCACGTGGAGACCGAGATGACCGGATGGCGCAGGCGTGGCGACACCGCCATCCAGTTGCTGGCCTGCTCGTCGATCGACGGATCCAACGGGGAGGGCGGGGAACCGATCGAGCGGCTGATCACCGCCGGCTCGGAGGTGGAGCTGGAGCGGGCCGCCGACGCCCTGAAGTACGGCACGCTGCCCGACGAACCGTGCCTGGATGTGCGAATCTGGCGCGGCGAGCCCCATGCCCCGGCGGGCGGGGCTACCCTTGTCGTTCATGTTCACGGCGTGCCCCACGGCGGAGAGACCGGTTGGAGCGACGAGGCTCGGACCCGACTGCGGGCTCAGGTCATCGAAGTGCTGGAGAGTGTCTCCCCGGGTGTGGGCAATCGGATCATCGGTGAGTCACTGCTGATGCCGGATGACCTGGAGCGAGAGTTCGGAATGCCGGGCGGACACCTGTACCACGGCGAACTGGCGCTGGACCAGCTGTGGTTGCAGCGCCCGTCGATCGCCTTGTCGAGGTATGAGACGCCGATCGCGGGCCTGTTCCTCGCCGGCGCGGGCAGCCACCCGGGCGGACCCTACTTCTGCGGCGCCGGCGTGCTGGGTGCGCGGAGGGCGCTCCTGGCCTAACCCGCCAGGACAGCCGCCACGCGAGACAGCCGTTCATCCGCTTCCGCGCCGACGGGAGCGACGGCCTCATGCCCGGCGTAGCCTGCGGTCTCCATCATCACGCGGGCGTTGATGATCCTGATCAGCACCCCGCCGTCCACCTGCTCGACCGTGACGTTGCACGGCAGCAGGAGACCAATCTCCGGGGCCGCGCCCAGCGCCACCTCGGCGAGCGCGGGATTACAGGCACCGAGAATCGTGTACGGCCGAAAGTCGATCCCCAGCTTGTCGCGAAATTTCTCGTCGATGTCGATCCGCGACAGCACGCCGAACCCCTCGGCGGCCAGCACATCCGTAACTCGCTCTATCGCCTCCTCGTGCGCGCACTCCAGGCGCACGTCGTGGCTCATGTCATTCATATGGCTACCCCTCACTCTGTCTGGTCATGTTGCAGATGCAGGCCGCTCATCGCCCGCTGCCGAAGGCCCGAAGCGGCTTCGGGCCAGGCGCCGTCGTCCAACTGTTCCTCCGTATACCCGGCGGCGATCAAATCCTCCATGTAGATGACGAGAAGCTCGTTCTTCCGCGTCTCATCGAGCGTGACCATGCGAACGCGCATCATCGGAGCCGGGACCTCGAGGCCGTGATCCCGCAGAATGCCGACTACCTTGCGGGTATCGTGTTCGTCACGCATCTCAGCGTCGGAGTAGGCCCCGTAGCGGACGTCGCTCCGAAACATGAATCCGTCGACCGTGTCTGCGTGCGGCAGATCCGAGTAATCGTAGCGGTTGGATCCGGTCTCCGGGTAGCCCTCGAATTGGATCCAGTACAGACGCTCCACGACGTTGTCGGGCGCGTCCACGAAGACGTGGATTTCAGCCTCTGCCCGGCCAATCCGGATCGTGTCTGCCCCCAGGTGCCGAAAAGCATCGTCGAGCGACACGGACGCCGGTGGCCAGCGCAGGGACTGCAGCGTCGCTTGCTGGGCCGCGACAGATCCGGTCGTGAGAACGACGGCGGCCAGCGCCAGGGAGATAATTCGCAAGCTTCGGTTCATCGCATCTTCCGTCAGGCTCGCCGCAGGCGGGCCATCAAGCGGGGGGTCCAGGTGACGGCCAGAATCGCCACGCCGAGGCCGACGGCGGAATCAATGGCGTAATGAAACCGGCCGTACACCGTGCCCAGGGTCAGAGACACTGCGAACGGCGCGAGGATCCACATCAGGCGGCGGTCCACCAGGCCGGCAGCGAGCCATGCGGAGACGGTTGCCGCCACGTGTGAACTCGGAAACGCCGTTCCCTTGGAGGACCCGCTCTCGAGGATGCTGTGCACGAGGCCGAACACGACCCCGTCGGTCTGCGGACCCGCTATGCGGGTGAACTCGTAGCGCGGACCCGCGACGGGAAACACGGCGAAGCACAGATAGCAGACGAAGAACGCCAGCGCCGTGGTGAACGCCACGCGTTCGAGCCCGTCCGTCCCCCCGAGGTAGAAGCCTCCGATCAACGCGGCGGGCACGACCAGGTAATACGACACATACCCGAAGTGCAGCAGCTCCGAGAACCACAGCGCATCGTACCAGCCGCTCATCACGATGCTGAGCTGGGATCCGAACAACGCCTGTTCCCACACCTGGACCGTGGCGTCGAAATACCCCGGAAACAGGAGTTGATTGAGCGTCGCCAGTTCAAGGTAGAGCACAGGGGTCACGGCGACCGGCCACGCGAGCCTCAGAAACGCAAGAAATCGATTCGTCGGCACCGGGACTCGTCCGAGAAGATGAACGAAGGCCAGTGCGACGACGTGAAGTCCGGCGATTACCAGGCCGGTGGACGACCAGGATAGCACGGCGAGCACAGCCGTTGCCGCCAGGTACGCAGCCGCGAGCAGATCCACGGGACGGGCCTGGGGCGTCGCTGCGAGCGAGCGCAGGCGTTCATTCATCTGTCGAGCCAACCCTGTTCGACGTACCAGGCCGCCGTGGCGGTCATGCCGGTTTCGATGTCGATCTCGGGCTTCCAGTCGAGGACACGCGTCGTGTGCTCGAGCTGGGTGGTCCATGTCGTCCTGGTCAGGTCCGACGCCTTGCGGCGATCGAAAGCGGGCGTCTTGCCTGCGACACGGGAGGCGAGTTCGGCCAGAGCACCGGCTGTCATGAATCCGGCGGCCGGCACCTGGATCACGCGGATCTTTCGCTCCATCACCCGCCGCAGAGTGTTGGCGACATCGGCCCAGTCGACGATCTCAGATCCCGCCACCGGCAGGGGACCGGGGTCACCGGAGTCCTCGGCCTGTGCCGCGGAGACGACCGATCGCGCCACGTCCAGCACGTGAACGGGCTGTAGCCGGCCGCGCGAGGCCGGCACGACCAGCAGGCCCCGGCGCGCCATCTGAAACATCATGAGGAGATCGTCGTCGCGCGGGCCGTAGATGCCGCCGGGGCGGAGTGTGCGAACAATGGGCGGCGCGGCTCCCCGGTTCGCCAACCCGGCCAACCGCTGTTCTCCCCCTCGCTTACTGCGGCCGTACGCGCTCGTCGGGCCTGCCGCGCCGTCGGGCCCCCGCGCCGCGAGACTGCTGACGTAGACGAACCGCTCCACGCCGGCGGTCCCGGCAGCCGCCGCTAGTGCGCCCGTGCCTGCCGCGTTCACGCGTTCGAAGGCGGCAGGATCGGCGGCGCGGGTGATGCCGGCGATGTGGACGACGGTATCGACTCCGGCCAACATCGCCGCCAGGCCGGTTGGATCAGAGAAGTCAGCTTCGACGAGCTCGAGAGGCAGGGACTCGATCCAACGCAGGTCACTGCTCGAACGCACCGTGGCGCGCACGTCGAACCCACGCTCGCACAGCATCTCCGCGACATGGCTTCCGAGAAAACCGGTGCCTCCGGTGAGTAGAGCTTTCGGGGTCGTCATAGGGCCCGGTCGTACATCCGGTATTGCTTGGAGATTTCCGCTCCCATCTTCATGAGCGGCTTCAGCATGGGCAGGTTGTCCTCGAGAACCCAGCCGAACTCTCCGCCGAAGATGCCCTTCTCGTTGGCGGCCCGGAAGCACGTCATGTACAGCAGATTATCGATCCCCATGTGACGATATTCGGGGATCAGCCCGAGCGTCAGCACGCGGGCCATGTCGATCTTACGTGCATGCCAGAGGATCTTCGGCAGGCCCGCGGGGAACAGCCGTCCGCGGGCATGGATGAGCGCCCGGTTGTAATCCTTGAGCCAGAGAGCGAATCCGATCGGGCGGCCGTCACCGTCTTCGACCAGGATGACCTGCTCGGGATCCTGCTTCAGAACCGGCTTCAGTTCCTTCGCCATGTGTCCGATCTCCGCCTCGGTCATCGGGACGAAGCCCCAGTTCTTTTCCCAGGCGGTGTTGTAGATGTCTCGCACGATGTCGAGTTCTGCCTCGAACTCCTTCATGCGGATGTAGCGCACGGACACGTTGAGCCGTTCCAGTAGACGTTGTTCGCGCTGCCGTAGATATTCCGGAGCGCCTTCCGGCAACCACAGGTGAAGCGCGACCATCGTCTTCGCGACCTGGAATCCCGCCGACTCGATCAGCCCGGCGTAGCGGGCCGGGTTGTAGGGCATCATGATCGACGCGGGAACGTCGAAGCCGTCGATCAGCAACCCGGCTTCCTCGTTCGTCGAGAAGCTCGCCGGACCCCGCATCGTCTGCAGATCCCGCTCGCGGAGCCACTCGCCGGCGCGCGCGAACAACGCGTCCGCCGTCTCCTGGCGATCTTCACACTCGAAGAAGCCGAAGAACCCGACGGGCTCGTCGTGAAACGCCACGTGGTTCCGGTTGTGGATGGCCACGATGCGCCCGACGGCCTGTCCGTCACGATAGGCGACGAACGGTTCCACCTCCGAATGCTGGTGGAATGGATGCGCGTCGCGATCGAACATCGCCTTGACATCGCGCAGGAGCGGCGCGACCCAGTTTGGATCGCTCGCATAGATGCGGTAGGGGAGACGCAGGAAGTCTTTGAACGTCCGTTTGTCCCAGGCGGACTCGATGCGAATGTCCGTTCCGGACCCGCTCAAATCAGATCGAACTCTTTCCCGAGACGCTCCAGGACTTCCAGCACGAAATCGAGCTGATCATCGGTGTGCGTCGCCATGTAACTCGTCCGGATGCGGCCATCCCCCTCGGGCACGGCCGGCGGCACGACGGGGTTCGTGAACACCCCGGCGTCGAACAGGGCGCGCCAGAACCGGAACGTCTTGTACATGTCGCCGACGAGGATCGGTACCACGGGGCTCTCGGTCGGCCCGATGTCGAACCCGAGCGTTCTTAGTTCGCTCATCATGCGGCGTGTATTTGCCCACAGACGCTCTCGCCGCTCGGGCTCCGAGCGAATGATGCGAACCGCCTCGACCACCGTTGCCACGGATGCCGGCGGCATGCTGGCGCTGAACATCAGAGCGCGCGCGGTGTGACGCAGGTAGTCGATGATGTCTGCGTCGCCTGCGACGAAGCCGCCGATCGAGGCGAGCGATTTCGAGAACGTACCCGTGATCAGGTCGACCTCGTCCGTCAGGCCGAAGTGCTCCGCCGTACCCGCACCCGTGGCGCCGAAGATCCCGAGAGAGTGGGCGTCGTCGACGAGCACCGCGGCTCCGTACTTCTTCCGCAGCTCGACGATGCGCGGCAGATCAACGAGATCGCCTTCCATGCTGTACACCCCGTCAACGACGATCAGCTTGCCGCGATCCGGATCGCACTTGGCGAGCAGCTTCTCGAGGTGGTCGAGTTCGGCGTGGCGGAAGCGCTTGATCTCGCCCCAGCCGAGCCGGGCACCGTCCTGGATGCACGCGTGGTCCAGCTTGTCCACGAATACCGTGTCACTTCGGCTAAGCAACGCGCTGATCGTGCCGAGGTTGGTCTGATAGCCCGTGCTGAACACGAGGCCCTTCGGCTTCCCGAGCCAGTCGGCGAGGTCCTCTTCGAGCTGATCGATGATGTCGAGATTGCCGTTGAGAAAGCGACTTCCCGTATTCCCGCTGCCGTACTTCTCGAGCGCGGCGGTAGCCGCCTCGATGATTCGCGGATCGTGGGTCAGGCCCATGTAGTTATTGGACCCGATCATCACTTTCCGGTGGCCGTCGATCACGACTTCGGTATCACGTGTCTCTTCGATGCGCTGGAAGTAGGGATACAGATCCACCGCGCGAAGATCGTCGGGCAATGTCAGGGAATCGGTCTTGGCAAAGACCTGCATACGCTCAGACCTCTCGGGAAGGCTCTCGGACGGGGCCGAATGCGACTCGTGCCCTGTATTCGCCGCCAAGCTACCCGCAGCATCCGGGGCGGGCAAGAAACCGGGCTTCCGTCGGCTCGTCATGTACTTGCTCCCTAATGAATTGGCCGAGTACTCCGACGCAGACAAGCTAGGAATATACAGATTTTCGGGCGCGATGGCTTCTGATGGGGCGTTTTCAGGCCTTCCGCAGCACCCAGGTGGTCATGCTCCGCTGATTCTGGACGATCGTCGTCTTCAGCGGATCGATCGCCTCGGCGCCCAGCCGGCTGGCCTCGGTCTCGAGGAAACCCTCGTCCACGAG
>JARFPW010000139.1 GCA_029288095.1 Gemmatimonadota bacterium | reverse complement strand
GAGACCGCCAGCACGACAAGTATTGCTTTCACGGCGCCGTCGAACACACGGAATCGACCGACGAGTATCAATACGGCACACACGACGCTTATTGCGGCGGCTGCGACCCAGATCGGCCACGTCAGGCCGAACACGCGGAGGAACAGCGAACTCGTAAACAGAACGACCGCCGTCTGCACGATGACGGCGGTCGATACGGTAATCAGCAGGTACAGCCACACCGCCCAGCGCCCGATCGAGCGGTACCCTTCCACGAGGCTCTGTCCGGTGGCCGCGGCGAACCGGGGGCCGTAATCGAAGAACGGATACTTGGCCACCAGCGCGAGCAAAACGATGCCCGCGAGCGACAGGCCGCCCAGAGCTCCCGCCCGTGTGGACTGCACGAGATGCGACACGCCGATCGCCGCAGCGGCCCACATGAGCCCCGGGCCCAGCGTCGCCCGCAGACTTCGGCGACCTGAAGTCGGTGTCACGGTCGACCGACCTCCACGCTCAGCCGATCGCCTCGAAGATCTCGTCCTCCTCGCAATGCCGGCCGGTCTCCTTCTTCGAGTACACGAGGCGGCCATCCACGACGACTTCGAACGCCCCTCCGCCCGACGGGATGAGTTCGACGTTCACGTCTCCGTATTTCTTCTCGAGCGATGCCGCCAGACCGACGGCTCTGGGCTCGTAGTTTCACATCGTGCAGTATTCGATGGTTACGTCCATGTGTCCTCCTTTCGCTTCGGGTCAGGCTTCGCCCCGCTAGTTCGCCGCGTCCGCCTCAGCCTCCGTGCGGAACAGCCGGCCGCTGTCGGCCTCGGCAACGATGCGGTCGAGATCGTAAACCACATCGAGAGCTTCGCGGATCGCGCGCACGTCAACCATCACGTTGCGGCCGCGCTCCGGCAGATAGATGAAGTCGCGCGACAGGCCTTCGATGTTCCGGTCGAAGTTCAGACCGACCAGCTCGAGGTTCGGCGTGACGGCCGGGGATCCGGAGTTCCCGCCGTACGAATCCGTCGTCGACACGAAGTTGAGCGGCGTGGACAGATCCAGGCCCTCGGGTGGTGTCTGCCAGCGCGCCGGCAGCTCCCAGTCCTCCGCCCCACCATGTCCGTGGTAGCGGTCGTAGACCCCGTAAAATGTGGTCATCGGGGGCGCCAGCGTTCCGTTGTAGCGGTACCCCTCCACCCGTCCGTCCGCGATGCGGGGCGATGAAGATCCGTCGGGCGGGATGCTGCCGCCGTACACGGCAAACCGCGCCCGACCGAGGTCGCTGGCCAGCGCCGCCTCACTGCGTGCCAGGGCCTGTGACTCTTGCGCATACTGGTTCAGCATCGGCGCCATCGTTTCCGAGAGGCGCATGGCGGGATCGTCCGACAGGTCCTCTCCGCCGTCGATGATGGCGGCCGCGGCATCCTCCGAGGCAAGCCGTGAATTCGCCAGCCACCAATCGGCTGCGTCCTCGGGCGAATACCCCTCCAGCGCGGCGTGCGCCAACTCCGAGTCGGGCAGGTAGCGCTCGATGTCCGCGAGACGCGCAGCCAGCAGCCGACGCTCGAGACCCTCGGGACGCGCCGACACACCTCTGAGATTGCGGGCCGCCTGGGCCAGCTGATCCTCGGAAGCACCGCTATCTCGGGCTTCGATATAGGCCTGGGCCGCCATCTGCCGGCGAATCAGGCTCGACTCGAGGAAGCTGCTCCCGAGAGCCAGGAAGGCACCGTACGACTGAGCGAGGACCCGCTTGCCCGCCTGCACCTGCGCGATCTGCTCGAACAGGTCGCCGTACGCCCTGCTCAGCTCGGGATCCGCGACAATCGCCTCCTGCAGTTGCCGATCAGCGTCGGCCTTCCGGGCGATGATCATCTCGTCGCCGAGGGCGTCGATCCGGCCGAGGGACGCCTTGAGGCTGTTCGACAGTCCGAACATCGAGTTCCGGATATCGAGCTGCTCGGCCGTTTCGGGATCCTCGGCCCGAAACGCTCCCATCGCCTTGTGACGGCTGTCGAGGAGCTGAATCAGAGCGGGCACGTGCACGTCCCGCTGGTATTCGAGCTGGGCCACGGTCTGCAGACGGTTGGTCCGGCCCGGATTTCCAATGATGAACACCGGATCGCCAGGAGACACCCCCGAACCCCAGTTCAGGTAGTGGGTCGGCTGGTAGGGCTCACCGTCCTGCCCATACACACGGAGAAACGCGAAGTCGAGGGCGTACCGCGGATAGGTGAAGTTGTCCGGGTCGCCGCCGAAGAACCCCATGTTCAACTCGGCCGCGGCCACCAGGCGCACGTCGGTGAACCGCCGGAACACGTAGGCCGA
Organism: Gemmatimonadota bacterium; assembly: GCA_029288095.1. Classification (GTDB taxonomy): domain Bacteria; phylum Gemmatimonadota; class Gemmatimonadetes; order Palauibacterales; family Palauibacteraceae; genus JARFPW01. Next base: position 386 of record JARFPW010000139.1, on the reverse strand, counting down.
ATATCGGCCGCCGTTGTAGAGCGGAACGATCTGCACCCACACCGAATCCGACCCCATCGGGTGCGCTGCGAGCAGGCGCTGCGTGATCTCGGCGGACACCGCTTCCTGGGCCGCTGCGCGGCCGTCCTCACCCGCCGCATCGAGCGCCGACAGGACCTCGTCGCTGACATCGTTCACCGAGATCAGCTGGTCCGCGAAGTAGCCCGGAATCGGTCGCTCATCCACCAGATCCGTCGCGAAGAAGCCGTTGTCGAGCAGCGCTTCCCCCTCCCGGCTGACCGCGGAAACTCGCCTGCGGACGCAGTGATGGTTCGTCACGACCAGTCCGTTAGGCGAAACGAACGAAGCGCTGCACCCGGGTACCCGAAGCACGGACAGCCTGGCAC
>JARFPW010000138.1 GCA_029288095.1 Gemmatimonadota bacterium | reverse complement strand
CCGCAATCTCGGCGACGCGCGCCGCGATCTGCTCAGCCGAGATCAGGGTGTCTGGCTGACTCAGAGCTTGACTCCCAGGCCGACGCTCAGCAGCACGTCGTGCTGCCGTTTCGAATCTTCGAACTCCGCCGCGTCGAAGGTGGAGATCAGGTCGCGAACGTCGATGCGTAAGTGTACGCGATCGCTCAGCCTGGCATGCCCTCCGGCGTTGAGGATCAGCACGACGTCGTCGGTGTCGGCGACCCCCGCGTCGGCGGAGAAACTCAAGCTACGAATGCCGGCTCCGACTCCGAAGTACGGAAGCAGGATCGCCGCCGCGCCAGGCAGCTGCGGCCGATAGAGCAGCGTGCCTTCGGCATGCACGTAATCCACCGAACCCAGGTCATCAGAAACGGGAAATCCGCTCACGGGATCGACGGTTGATACAATGAGATTCGGTTGCGCGATGCCGGCGGTGAAGGCCACACCCCAGCTGCCACCGAACCAGTAATCCAGGCTCGCTCCGAACACTGGCTTCGTAGACAGTTCGGCCTTGATCGTATCTCCCTGGTTCGCCAGCTCGGCAAGCGGGAGGATCGCGCCGACGTGGCCTGTCAGTTCGAGTCCCGATCCAGCTTGCTGCGCCGCCGCCGGAGCAGCGGACCAGGCGAGCAGCGTCCCCGCGGCGAGCAACGTCGCGCACCGTCGTCCCAACGTCCCTTGATTGCGCACGTGGTCTTCCTATGGTCGAGTTCGTTAGTCCGGCTCTACAGTCACTCCCACGAGACTACGCGGGAGGGAGTTTCATTCCGCCTCCGCGCCCCCGAGCAACGGGGGCACGTACTTCCAGAAGCCGATTCCGCCCGATTGCTTGCCCATGTCCACGGTCGCGGCCAGCGTCGCTGAATCGAGATCGATGACGTCAACCGTTCCCGGCTCACCGCCGATCCCCTCCACACTTATGAACGCGTAGCGGGAGTCGGGGCTGATGGCCACGCCATGGGGCAGGCGCCTCGTGTTCGCCACGGAGCGAATCTCGCCCGAAGCCAGGTCCACCACACCCGTCGCCTGTGCGCCCTTGTAGGTCACCACCAGCCGGGTGCCATCGGGTGTGACATCCAGGTTGTAAGGTCCGGCTCCGGTTTGAAACCTGCGGGTGACCGTCCATGCCGACCTGTCGATCTCCAGCACTTCGGCATTCCGGTTGCACGCAACATAGACGAATCGGCCGTCCACCGAGGGTGCGGCCCAGGTGGGGCCGCAGCGCGCAGCGTCACGCGGAGCCGCTTCGTCGGCGAGAAACGCGTCGGCATCAAGGACATCGTTGGGCAGCGTCCGAACTCTGCCGGGGGCCAGGTACATTCGGCGCGACACCGCGAGGTCGAGGGCGTCGATTTCGACCAGCTGCTCATCGCGGACACACACGAGGTAGTTCTTCAGTCCATCGCGTGTGAGCCTGGAGCCGTGCGGCGTTTCGCAGGCCGGGATCTTCAGCAACTCGATCAACGATTCGGTCTCGATAACAGAGACCGAACTCGGCTCGGGGTCACCGTGGAGATTGAAGTTCACCACGAACATCAGGTTCGTAGGAGTCAGCGACATCGAGGCGGGAAACAGGCCGACCTCCACCACCCCGATCCGCTTGTTGTCCTCTGTCGAGTAGACGTGGACCTGTCCGAAGGGGTTTCCGTGGGCGATCGACACGTACCATCGGTCTGAAGCCGGGTCGACCGTCAGACCGTGCGGGCCATCGATCTCCGTCGGATAGATGCCGACGATGATCGTCTCGGCGACCTCCGCACCGTCGGGCCCAAACCGCACGAGGGCGACCTCGTCCTGTGACTCGGCTGCTACATATACGAAGTAGTCACCCGCCGGTCCCTCCTGGGCCGACAGCACCGGTGCCCACAAGAGCGCCGACGCGACCAGACTCCCGAGCCAGACAGTGGCTCTACTCACGGTACGAGTGCGCGGGGCTCGAGCTTGACCGCCCACAGCCCGGAATTGAACTCGCTGAAGAACACATGGCCCTTGTGGGGCTGCGGTCCCCAGGTCATCGGGGCGTTCGCCACCTTGCCGTTTGGATCGTACGCCTTGTAGCGGGCGATCTCCCGGCCCTGGCGATAGAGATCCCCCTTGAGCTCTCCAGAGATATCGATGACGCGCAGCCCGCCGTTATAGAAGGCAGCGTAGAGGCGATCGCCCTCGACCCACATGTTGTGCGTACCCGCTTCCGGTACCTGGAAGCGCGCCACTTCCTGCGGATTGTCCGGGTCCGTGAAATCGATGAAGTGCAGGTAACCAGCCGTTTCACCCGGCGCATCCGGATTGAATCCCGGCATGATCTCATCCCCGGCAACGACGTAGAACTTGCCGGTCGACTGGCTGCGGAACGGGAAGGCCGCGTGGTTTGCACCCGACGGGTAGGCGTAGCTGGCGAACTGTACCGGGTTGCTCGGTGATCCGCCCGCGATGCCGTTGCCGACATCCACCAGCACGACGCCATAACTCCAGTTCGAGGAGTAGGCGATCCCGTCCTCGACCCACACGTCGTGGATCGAATGCCCCGGTCCCTCCAACTCGAAGCTCCCGACCTTCACGGGACTCGAGGGATCCTCGATGTTCAGGATGTCGTACCTCTGGCCCGCGCTCAACGCATAGATGTGATTGTCGTATATGAACACGTTGTGCACGCCGCCGGTGAGTCCTTCGTCGTACTCTCCCACCTGCGTGACGTTGTGTGGATCGCTCACGTCATAGATGACGAGGCCGTTGCGTCTGTTCGAGGCTCCTTCACGGCTGATCACGGCGATCCGGCCGTCCTCGGACACCTTCACGTCGTTTACGGTGCGCGCATCAACCTGCACGCTGTCGATCCGGGTGATGGACTGCGGATCCGTGACGTCCCAGAAGTACGCCTTACCCTCGCCGCCCCACGTGCCCGTGACCGCATAGTCACGACCATCGACACCCTCCCAGACCCACAGGTCCGAAGTATGGACGTCGCCCACTGCGCCCTGGCCCATCAGCTCGACAGCCTCGGAGACTTCACGGCCCTCGACCTGGACTTCGACGGACGCGGAGGCGCGTCCCGAACTCGCATGGATGACGTAGGCGCCGGGCTTTTCAGCTACGAAGGTGCCCTGCTGGTCGACCTGAGCCGCGGCCGGCGGCGCAATCAGAGTGTCGATCGGAAATGCCTGTACGCTGTACGCAACAGGCGCGTTCTCGACGTCGCGGCCCCGCCCGTCGAGTGCACGTGCGGCGACGTGAACCACGTCACCGGTGCGGGCCCGCTCGCGATCCGCCGTCAACTGGATGGCCCGAACCGGGCTCTCGCGCACAGCCAGCTCCCACGACTCCTCCACGCCCTCGGCCGATGCCACGAGGATCGCCCGCCCCGGACCGGCCGCGCGCAGCGCACCTGTGGCGCTCACGGCGATCACCGACGGATCCGAGGATCGCAACGAGGGCTGCAGGTCCGTGCGGACATACCCTCCCTCGGTGAGTACCGTCGACTCGACGCGGTAGGAGTTGCCCTCCTGGATCTCCGACGGCACGCCCGCCAGCTGAATCTGTTCGATCGCCGGCCAGGCCACTTCCGTCTCAATGTTGTGGCGGAGCGTGTGATCGCCGACCAGGGCCAGGACGATGATCGTGGACTCGCCCCCGGCGGTAGCGACGACCATCCCGTCGTCCTGGACTCCCACACCTCCATCTCCGCGGACGAAGTAGCGGATTCGATCCGCTTCGATTTCGTTCCCCTCGGAATCTCGCACGACGACGGATAGTTTCGGCGTTTCCCCGACCATGAACGCCAGCGATTCGGGTGCGACCTCCAGGGTCGGAACCGCAGCCAGCTCGGCCTCCCCGGACCAGGAAGCGGACCACTCCGCTCCGTCGGGAAGCGGCCCGGTTACCGAACCGCCCATCTCGGGCCCGGACCGTGTGCCGACGAACGTGACGAGCTCGGGGGCGCCGGCATCCAGAACGAACTCGACCACGTCATCGGACAGGGCGAAGCTATCCAGCGGGACATTGTTCATTCCCTGAGCCGCGATGCTCAGGAAACCTTCGTACCCTCCGTCACCTTCCCGAACCGTCATCGTGAACGGCAGCTCCTGGCCGCCCACGCTGATCGCGCCCTCCCAGTTTCCGGCCACTGACTCCTGCGCCTGCACCGGCCCTGCCGCAGCCACCAGAGCGAGGATGGTAAGTCCCAGAAGTCCGTGGTGCCGCCGTCCGCCATCGGTACGTGTCATCCCGTCTCTCCCGTGCATCGTTGTCCCGACGCGCTTTGCCCGCGCTGCCATGTTCACTGCAAGACCCGGAAACTAAGCGGGCGTTCCACTCAGTCGCTACCCGGACGAAGTGCGTCCCGTGCGGGTTTCACTGCGCCTTCGACGCCGCCGTTCAGCGATGACGGCTCGCCGCGTGTATTGTTAGGCACGTCGACAGGCTACGAACGGTGTCGGCGGAGGGAGAAGGGGCCGCGGATCAGACCGAGAGGCCTGGTTCGAGGAAAGTCCGGGCTCCGCAGGACATGGTGCCGGGTAACACCCGGGCGCCGCGAGGCGACGGAAAGTGTCACAGAGAACAGACCGCCGATGGCGGCATTCGTGTCGCACAGGCAAGGGTGAAACGGTGGGGTAAGAGCCCACCGCGCGCGCCGGAGACGGCCGTGGCACGACAAACCCCACCAGGAGCAAGGCCAAACAGGAGTGAGCGGCGGTCCGTCGCGTTCGAACTCCGGGTAGGCCGCACGAGGCGACGGGTAACCGGCGTCCCAGATAGATGGTCCCGCGGGCTTCGGCCCGCTACAGAACCCGGCTTATTTCCCTCCGCCCTCCGCCACTGGCGGGGAGGTGCCGGCCGATTCGGATTCTTTGCCGCTGGCGCCGAGGAACGTAATCGAGCGTGACGGCACGGCCACCAGGAGCGTGCGCGTCTCACCGCCGGAGAGAGTGACGGTTTGCAGACCCGGAGGCTGCGCTCGGCGCGGGAGCGTCCCAGGGTCCACGTTCGCCGTGTAAGTCCCCGGGCGGATGGCCGGCAACTCAGCTCCACCGTCCCCCGAAGTGCGAAGCGTCCAACCGCCCGAGGCCGCGGCTACCTCGACTGTCAGATCCGGCAACGGCATTTCCGTAGGGCCGCGCAGCCCGTCGCGGTTGGTGTCGAGAAACGCCTCGATGCGAAGTGAGGCGGCCTGATGAACGGGGATCGACAACTCCGCTCGCCCTGGCACGCCCATGGGAGCCGGCGGAATGAACCCATCTCCCAGGGAGGAAGCTTCGACCTCGATCGGCGCTCGGCGTGCCCCGACAGAGAAGGCGAAGTGGCCACGACGCGTCGTCACCGTTTGACCTCCCATCGTCACCCGAATGCCGTCCATCATCGGCTCCTGCGGACCGCGTGCGCCATCCCCGTCGGTATCGAGAAATATGATACCTTCCACGGCCCGCTGGCGCGGGAAGGGAACGGGTATCGGCAGGCCTTTGCGCACTCCGAGGGAGACCTGGAGTTGCGTCGCTCGGTCATCGATGGTTCGAACCGTCTCCACGCCAACGAGCAGGGCCAGGTCGGGACGTACATCGAATTGCACGCCTGCCTGAACGAGCGCCTCGCGGGCGTCCTCGATGCCGTCGAGCATGGTGGCGACCGAGCCGTGGATCTCCACGACGTCGGAGAGCCGATATGCTCCAGTCAAATCGAGGGAAAAGTCATCCGTGGACAGGGCATCTCGCCTGAACGACAGACCGAGGCGACCCCAGCCGCGGTCCCCCCGGAGGTTGTAGCCGGCTACCGTGCGAAACACCGGCTGCAACACACCCAGGCTCCGGGTACTGCCGACCTCGAGGCGGGCGTCGATTGAGCCGGGTCCGGCTTCAGCTTCTGCAGTGGCCTCGATCGTACGGTCCTCGAAGGCAACGGCTCCGGTTGATTCCCGGATTCGCCCCCGAACTTCAAAGCGGTCAGCGTCCCGCCGGAGAAACAGACCCGCCTCCGCGGTCCGCGTCCGCTCGATCCCCAGGAGCTGGACGGCCGGATTCCGTAAGTCGCTGAACTCTCCGACAAGTCCCAAACCCTCGGCCACTTCGGTGAGGCCTCCGACACGAAGTTCGTCCGCGCCCGCCGATCGAATTCCAGCCACTGTGGGACGGCGACGCAGCAGGGCGTCAAAGACCGTCGGTCCATTTCGATACGAGTATCTTCCCGATATCGCCGGTGCCTGGTTCTCGGCGCCGGTCGATCGGTTCTTCACGGCCATCCAGCCGGCTTCGAGGAGATAAGAGTGGATCGAAGGCCGCGCCGGTTCCAGGCGGATGTACGCCGATCGCAGCTCCTGGGCCGGCGCCACGAGTTCCTCGTCGCGCCGCTCTTGAAGACCACGAATGCCGAGCACAACGTGCGGCGTGCGCACGTTCAAGCCTGCCGCCAACTGGTGTCCGCCCACCACATTTCCGGTCTCTCCCGCCGGTCGGGCGGCATGGGCACTGAGTCGCAGCGGACCGCCGCCGACCTCGAGCGCGCCGCCCCGGCCCTGCAGGCGATAGCCGGCAAAGGATGCCGTGCGGGAAGACACGTCTCCCACCGTCGTGGAGAACGCCCGCGAAGCGAGTTGCGCCCTGAATCGGGGGCCGAATTGAAGCCCGCGGAATGCGAAGGCGCTCGTCGCGTCCCGGGAGTCGTGAGCCGATACGCTGAGTCGAAGACCGGACCGAAGGTCGCCGGCAGCCTGGAGCCCGAATGCCGACCCGACATCTCCGGACCGCGCTGATGAACCGAGGAACAGCCGGGTGGGCACGGTAACCAGGGAGGCAAGAAACCCGTCCTCGCCGCGACCCACATTCACCTCGAACGAAGCGACGCCAGCCGTTTCGTGACCGGTAGCCTTTATCACGGCAAGCGAGGGACCCGGCAGCGTGCCGTGCGCTACATCCACCTCGAATTCGCCCTGCAGCGTAGCGAACGGATCCAGGAGAACCGTCTGCGGTCCTCCACGGACCCGGCCGAGTTGCGTCTCGAGATCGACCGTCACGGAGTCGGCCACGTTGCCGGAGTTCGTGAGTTCGTACTGGAAACGCAGCCGCGAGCCCTGTGCAGCTCGCTGCTCGCTGGCCAGGCTGACCAGCAGTCCCCGCTGGATCGATATGTCGACCTCGAGAGCGACGGTGTCAGCCACGCCGGGTGCCGTGAACACGAGCTGCCCGGCGACGTGTTGTCCGGCGGTCAGATCGGGCCCGAGGCCGACAGTGACGGGCAGGACGTGTGGTTCTCCCGCGCGGAGATCGAGGTGCCCCTCCGCGTTGCTGACGAGCCGAAATCCCTCCGAAGTCCGGACCGCGAATCGAACCGAATCACCTGCGAGCGCCGCGTCCGCGATCGCGGGTGGGACGACAGCCGGAAGCGTTACGAGGCTTGATGGGTTTGCAGATTGAGCGTGGACGCCGCCTGCGGAGACTGATGCCCACAGCGCGAACAGGGCACAGATCGTTCGCTGGCTCATGGGGCCGAGGCCTTGAACGTGAGCGGAGCCGAGTAGTCCCCCGGCGCGTCCTCCCAGCCGACGGCCACCCGGAACCGCACTACGACGCGCTGATTGCCCCGCCCCTGAATCACCACCTGCCCGCCGGTCGAAGCCGGCTGCCAGCCGGGCGATCCGGCGACCTGCCACTCCACGTCAGCGATCGACTTGCCACCGGGACCGAACACGGTCCGATCGGCCTGCACGCAGAGGACCCAGTTTCGACTTCGCCGTCCGCGCGGCCGGACGCGAACTCTCATGGAGCCCAGGAGCACTTGCCCGGAATCCAGGTCAGCCGTGGAGACGACGCCATAGTCGATGGCGGCTGGCCGGAGGCGGACACGAAGGCGGCCGCTACCGGCGCCGTCGCAAACGGCTTGCGCGGCTCCAATGGATGGTGTCAGCAGCCCGACGCAGGCAACCACGCCAAGCACTGCCGGGCGGATGCGCAGGCGGTTGCCCATTAGTCCGCCAGGCGGAAATCCACCTGGGCGCCCGCCAGGAACTCGGCGCCGAAGTCAAGGATGGGCACGGCGAGATATCGTCCGCTGACGAGATCAGCGGCCGGAATCGCTACGCGGACCAGCCGTTCCCGCAGCGGCAGCACGCTGAAAGAAGGTACGGGCACGGTGGTGACGACCGCTCCGGTCAGATCGCGGATTTCGACGGCTCCTTCCGGCCGCACCGGCCAGTCGCCCGGATTGCTGAACCGAAAGCTGACGTCGACCGAATCACCTACACTCTGTGCTTCGGCGTGCGTCAGCGTGCCTTCAGGGCCGGCGTTGCTGCTCAGGCCGTAGAGCTTCACGCCGATCCGCTGGTTGATCCGAACACCCGTCGCCGAAATCGAGGGCGTCTCGACGAATACCATCGACCAGCAGGTCGAAGATCCGGGTCCGGGGCGAAGCCTCACCTGGACGAGCCCCCGCTGTCCGGCAGGTACCATGAGCGCGCTCGGGGCGAAGTCCACCCGAGCCGCACAACTTCGGGGCGACGCGCCAGGCTCCTCGAACGCATGATCGCCGTCGACGTACTGATCGAAATCCATGACATAGACCCGAAACTGCATCGGTCCGTCGCTCTCATTGTCGATCCGGATCAGCGCGTCAGCGGCCTCATCAGAGGCTGCGACCTGAACGATCACAGGGTTCACCGCGAACTGCGCGGGCGCGACCCCGGGAGTACCCAACGCCAGCAAGCCGGCGAGCGCCACGAGCGCCCGCCGGCTGCCAACGCCACTTCTCGCTGTTTGCACTCGTCGCGCCTAGTTGGCCGTCGACGTGTACGTGACGACGATGTTGTACCCACCAGCCGGCTCGCTGTAGTCGACAGCCGCCCGCCAGGTGACCGGAATGTCCGGATTTAGCCCCACGCCTCCGCGTAGACCCGACCCGACGTTCACCGCCGCCGACACCACATTCCAGCTGGTCCCCGCATCGTTCGACCATTCCAGGTCGTCAGCGGGCTTGTTTCCGGGATACGACACCGGAACGTTCCAGTTCGCGGTTGACGGCGCCACCGTGATGATGTGGTTCACGTTCCCCCGGTGCTCGACGTTGTGCGAGACCGTCTGCGAATACCCAGCATCCAGGTCAGCGGTCGTAGGGTCGGGGAATACGAGTGCCGCGTCGTCTACGTCCAGGAACAAACGCTGCTGCATCGTGAAACTCAGCGTCGTGTTCACGCTCGTTTGTGCGTCCGCCTGCGGAACCGCTACGAGGGCCAGTGCCGCGAATGCAGTCGCGAGAAAGTGCTTTTTCATCGTCGGTTACTCCGTTTTCGTGTGAATCGGCCCGGATTTCGGCGTCTGGTACGCCGACGTCCGAGGACGTACACTCAGCAACTTGTCGCTACGGAAAGCCGGTTGACCGAGACGAGCGCCATACGGCACCGTATTGCCAACCGGGTGTTTGGCAAATGCCGTGCCTGAAACAACATGGACGTTCACAGGCTCGGAATCGGGGACCCGTAAACGAAGTGCCCGCAACACCATACCGTACCGTACAGTATGGAAATGTCGGGGTGAGCGACGGAAGTGATTTGACGAAAAACGGTGACTCGAACTGCCCAGTTGCCATGAAGGTGGCAAAGCGAGGCTCGCAGACTGGAAGGGCGGCATGACCGACGCGGAAAAACGCCTGAGCCGGGAGGATTGGCTCGCCCGGGCGCTCGCCACCCTGGACAAGGAGGGAATCCAGGGCGTGAAGGTAGAACGTCTGGCTGAATCGCTTGGTGTTACGAAGGGCAGTTTCTACTGGCACTTCGAGGGCCTCCAGGATCTTCTGGACAGCCTGCTGAACTACTGGTCTGTGGAGTTGACCCAGGTGACGGTCCATCAGCTCCAGCGGATTCCCGACGATCCGCGGGACCGATTGTTGTGGCTGTGGAGCCGGATCGCCGACAACCGGCTCAACGAACATGACAAGGGCATGCGATCCTGGGCGACGATGGAACCGCACGTGGAAGAGATCGTCCGCAGCGTCGACGAGAGGCGGCTCGCCTATATCCGCGAGTTGTTCCTCGACATGGGATTCGACGCGGATGAAGCCGAACTTCGGGCGCGAATGGCGTACTACTACATTCTCGGCGAGCAGGCGGCGGGGTTCAACGAACCGATTGAGGACAGGGCGGCTCTCGTAGTGCCCAGGCACCGGCTACTGACAACACTCCCCGAAGAGCGCGAGTGATGCTCGAGTTTCCCCTGTCGGACTTCCGGTTGGACAACGGGCTGCGCCTCATCGTTCAGCCCGACTCGTCATGCCCCCTGGTCGCCGTGCACGTGATGTATCATGTGGGCTCCAAGAATGAGCGCCCCGGGATGACGGGATTTGCACATCTGTTCGAACACCTCCTGTTCCAGGGGTCCGAACACGTGGAAGGGACCTCCCACCTGCGCCTCATCCAGGACGCCGGGGGGACGCTCAACGGCACGACGTGGTTCGACCGGACCAACTACTTTGAAACCCTCCCCAACAACCGGTTGGATCTTGCTCTGTGGCTGGAGTCGGATCGAATGGGGTTCTTCCTGCCGGCGATTTCGCAGGCCAAGCTCGACAACCAGCGGGACGTGGTGAAGAACGAGCGCCGGCAATCCTACGAGAACCGGCCGTATGGCCTCGCGGTAGAGACCGTCCTGAGAGAGGCATTCCCAACGGGCCATCCCTACCGACACCCCACGATCGGATACATGGAAGATCTGGACCGGGCCAGTCTGGATGACGTGCGCTCGTTCTTCCGGACCTTCTACGCCCCGGCCAACGCTACCCTCGTGATCGTCGGTGACGTGGAGGTCGAGCATGCGGCGGACAGGGTCCGATACTGGTTTGGCGAAATCGAGGGAGAAGAGCCGCCACCACCCCCGGCCATACCGGCCGGCTCCGGGGGGAACCGTCCTGCCATCATCCACGACGACGTAACGGTGCCGCGCGTCTACCTGTCGTTTCCGGCGCCGTCCTTCACTGGTGCAGGTTTCGAGACCGTCGATGTCCTCGCGTCGTTGCTGGCTGAGGGGCGGAGTTCACGCCTTTACCGCGCGCTCGTCTACGAGCAGCAAGTTGCAGCGGACGTGAGCGCCTACGCATGGCCGACCGAGGCCGTGGGCATGATGTGGATTGTCGCGACGGCCCGACCGGGTGTGGAGGCCGCGTCGCTCGAGGAGGCCATTCGCGAGGTGCTGGAACACTTCCTCGCGACGGGGCCCACCTCCAGGGAGTTGGCCGGGGCCAGGAATCGTTCCCGCCGCCAGCTCGTCCAGCGCCTCGAGTCCGTGGGCCATCGTGCGGACCTGATCGCACATGCCGCGGTGTATCGCGATGAGCCATCCTACGTGAACACCGTATTCGATTCCTACGCCAACGTGAGCGAGGCCGGAATCGGCTCGATGGCCAAGCAGGTCCTCGACCTGACCTCGGCGACGATCCTGCACGTCATCCCAAGGGGGGACTCCTGAGCAAATCCCCGGATCGCACAGGTTCGCCGGCCTTCGGACCACCGCCGCAGGTGGTCCTTCCCGAGTGGACGTCGCGGAGGCTCGCGAACGGGTTGCGCGTGGATGTCGCGGTCCACGACGGAACGCCGGATGCAGCGATCCGGCTGATCGTCGAGGCGGGGGCAGGCACGGCGCCCGCTTCTCAGGCCGGGTTGGCCACGCTGGCCGGTGAGCTGCTGGTCGAAGGCGCGGCTGGCCGCTCGTCGATCGCGATGGCCGAGTGGCTCGATGTTCTGGGCGCCTCATTCCATTGTCGATCCACGTACGACCATGCCGTGCTCTCGATGCATACGCTTACAGACCAGTTTTCGGAATCCCTGGAGTTTCTGTCGGCAGTGACCCGCAGTCCTGATTTCGAGCCCCGGGAGGTGCAGCGCGTGCGGGATCTGCGAATCGATCGGATTCGGCGGCGCAATGATGAGCCGGGGGAGATCGCGTCGGATCGACTGGCCGAAGCCGTCTTCGGCGCCCACGCGTACGGTGCACCGTTGGACGGCACGCTGCAGTCGGTCGAGGCTCTGGAGGCCGACACGCTGGGCTCGTTCTGGAGAGCTCGCGTGATCCCTTCCGCAGCCACGTTAGTCGTGTGTGGAGACGTGGATCCGATCGAGGTGTTTGCGGTGGTCGAGGACCGGTTCGGTGACTGGACAGCAGGTGGGACCGCCGTAGAAGGCGTTTCATCGAGTGTGGAGAAACCTGTTCGGTCCGGCGACATGTTGCTTGTCGATCGACCCGCCAGCCGTCAAACGGAGCTCAGGATCGCCGGCGTCGGGTTCGCGCGTGGAGCGGACGGCGAGATTCCCGCTCTTGTGATGAACGCGATTCTCGGTGGGCTGTTCAATTCCCGCATCAACCTGAATCTGCGAGAGGACAAGGGCTA
>JARFPW010000073.1 GCA_029288095.1 Gemmatimonadota bacterium | reverse complement strand
TTCATCGACAACCTGCACGTGTCGACGGGCAATCACGACCTTAAGTTCGGCGTGCACTTCAACAGCTTCTCGTATCTGAACTTCTTCTTCTTCAACCAATTCGGCGAGTTCGAATTCGAGGACACCGGTACACGCGGCACGCCCACATTCGTGAGCGCGCTGAGCAACCTCGAGAACCAGATCGGGGACGACTTCTCGAGAAACCTGCCCTTCCCTGGTCCGGACGGGCTGTTCAATACTGCCGACGATGTGACGCCGCTCGCGGACTACTCGACGCGCGAGTTCGGGTTCTACGTGCAGGACACGTGGCATCCGTCGAACCAGTTGTCGATTACAACGGGTCTGCGGTATGACATCACGACGCTGCCGGACAAGGCCCCGCTCAACGACGACCTGCTCAACTCCCAGTTGGCGCTGCGTACGGACGTCGCGCCGGGGGACAAGAACCTGTCGCCACGGGTGAGCTTTACCTATGACCCGACCGGCGAGGGCAATGCGCAGATTCGGGGTGGTGTCGGCCTGTTCTTCGGCCGGTTCCCGTCCGTTCTGTACTCGAATTCGCTGCTCAATACGGGCGCCAACCAGGTGTTCCTCAACTGCAGCAATTCGGCGCCGTTCCCGGACTATGCGTCGTATGCGGCGGATCCGACTACGATCCCGACGGAATGTGCGGGCTCTGGATTCGCGTTCTCTCCGAACGTGAACGTGTTCGCAGAGGACTTCGAGTATCCGCGCACCTGGAAGGCCAGTTTCGGGGTCGATCGTGAGATCGGTACAGGGCTCACGCTATCTGCGGACGCCTTGTACTCGACGACGTCACAGAACTTCCACGTGCAGAACGCCAACATCAGGCCCGAAGAGTTCCGGAGCGCGGTCGAGGATCGACCGGTCTCTGTGCCGTTCGACCGGATGGAAGACGACGGCGGCTTCGGATTCGGACGCAACCTGATCGAACGGTTCGATTTCAACCAAGCACTCGTGCACGTCAGCAACGCCGAGGCACGGTCCTGGCAGCTCTCGCTGGGCCTCAACAAGAGAATGACCAACTGGCTGAGCTGGCAGTTCGGCTACACGTTCAACGATGCACGCGACAACTCGTCCTATTCGTGCTGCATTTCCAGCACGGCGATTTTCGAGACGCCGACCGCGGGCAACTCGAATGAACTGGGTGACCCCGGCGACGAGCGCATTGGATCGTGGGGCCCGGCTGACTTTAACCGGACCCATACGTTTGTGCTGTCGGGCATCGCTGATCTGCCGGCCGGGTTCCAGGTCAGCGGCATCTGGCGGACTTATTCGGGACGGCCGTGGACGCCGATGGTCGACGGCGACGTCAATGGTGACGGCAACGACGACAACGACCGAGCCTACATCCTTGATGTGAACAACCCGGCGGACCTCGCACTGCTGGAGGATCCGGGCGACGCCGCGGTTCTCCAGGATTTCTACAACCAGTTCTCGTGCCTCAAGGAGAACGCGGGCATGATCATCACGCGCAACGCATGCAGCAACGACTTCTTCACCAAGCTGGACATGCGGCTGAAGTGGCGTGGCGAGATCGCAAGCGGGCAGGCAATCGAGATCATTGTCGACGCGTTCAACGTGCTGAACCTGATCAACAGCGACTGGAGCCGGAAGACCGAGATCAGCCAGTTCGGATCCTCCCGTAATCTCCTCGAGATGGAGGGCTTTGATACGGTCACCGGTAACTTCCTGTACTCTGTGAATCCGAGCTTCGGCGAAGAGACCGCAATCGGGTTCAGGACCACTCAGGGGAGCGCCCAGGTGGGCGTAAAGATCCTCTTCTAGGTTCTCCACCAACCCCAAAGCCGCGCTTGCGCGGTGCTGGGCAGTTTCAACGAACAGGGGGCTCCAGACGGAGCCCCCTGTTTGCTTTCATGGTGATGTCCGGCGCTGCGGTCAGGTGCCGTCGCCCCCGGCCAGGTACTCACCGGCCATTTCCACCCACCTGCGGTTGCCCATGTAGAGCGGCGTCCGCTGATGCAGGCTCTCGGGCTGAATGCCCAGGATGTCCTCCCGGCCGTTGGTGGCGAGTCCGCCTGCGTGCTCGCAGAGCAGCGCCAGGGGCGCCGCCTCGTAGAGCAGCCGGAGCTTACCGGCCGTGTTCTTGTTGTCGCCCGGATACATGAACAGGCCCCCGTACAGCAGCGTGCGGTGAAAATCGGCGACCAGTGAACCGACGTAGCGGGCGGAGAACGGCTCTTCGTGACAACCGGTGCGCAGCTCGTTTACCAGGGCCTGTTGGTTGGGTGACCAGCGGTCGAAGTTGCCCTCGTTCACGCTGTAGATCCGTTTTCCCGGTTCCGGGATGCGGATGTCCCGATGCGAGAGCAGGAACTCGCCAATGGACGGATCGAGCGTGAACCCGTGGACGCCACTACCCGTCGTGTACACGAGAACCGTAGATGATCCGTACATCACGTATCCCGCCGCCACTTGCCGCGAGCCGGGCTGCAGGCAGTCTTCCAGGCCGCCGGGCCCACCCTCAGACACACGTGTATGAATCGAGAAGATCGTACCGATTGAGATGTTGGCGTCGATATTCGACGACCCGTCGAGCGGGTCATACAGGAGCACGTACTCGCCGGTCGGGAACTGCGTGGGAATCGGCATCAGCGACTCGGATTCCTCCGACGCCATCACGCAAAGATTGCCGCCATGGTCCATCGCATTGAACATCACGTCGTGCGCGTAATCGTCGAGCTTACGGACCTCTTCCCCGTGCACGTTCTCGTGGCCGGCCATGCCCAGGATGTCCACGAGACCGGCCTTGCTCACCTCACGATGAATCAGCTTGGCGGCATGCGTGATATCGTAGAGGATGCTGGTGAGGTTGCCAGTGGCGGTTGGATGACTCCGCTCTTCTTCTAGAATGAACCGGCTCAGTGTGACAACGTACCTGTCCACCGTGTCTCCCGGTTGAAGTGCCAGATGCAGTTGCTAGCGGACCTTAGGAGTCCGGGCGGGGGTCCGTCAAGGCGCATCCGAGAGCACTCCCCGCTGCTCGCTTTCGTCGAACATCAGGCCGCCGCAACTTGTGTCGCATGAACCGAACCCTATCGATCATGCTCGTCGCCCTGCTGGCCACCACCGCCTGCAGAAGGAACGTTCCGCTGAACTCCTCTACCACCGAGCCGGAAGTGGTCCCGCATCCCGTGAGCGCAGTCCGCACCGGAACGGGTTTCGAGCTCCGATCGCCAATCACCTTGTCGACCGAGGGCCCCGGTGATGAGTCGCTCCGGGCGGCTCTGGCTGACTGGATGGGCGAGCAGTCGCGCCATCTCGGAGCTCCGTTCGCGTTCACCGCGGACGATGTCAACGCGCAAATCAGCATCGTTCTCGGCGTCGCCGGCGTGGAGGCGGAGAGCTATCGGCTCGAGGCCGCCGACGGTCGCATCCTCGTCGCGGCCGGGGATGCGTCGGGGGCCTTCTACGGCCTTCAGACCCTCCGCCAGTTGTTGTCGGTGGACGGCGAGGGGCGGATCCGCTCTGCTGCCGTCCGGATCGAGGACTCGCCTCGATTCGGGTATCGGGGCATGCACCTGGACGTGGCGCGACACTTCTTCCCGGTCGAGTTCGTGAAGCGGTACATCGATCTGCTCGCCTCATACAAGATGAACCGCTTTCATTGGCACCTGACGGAAGACCAGGGATGGCGGATCCAGATCGACGCCTACCCGCGGCTGACGTCAGTTGGATCCTGCCGCGCAGAAACGATCGTCGAGCGCAACTTCGATCCGTACATCGGTGACGGCACGCCGTACTGCGGGTATTACACGAAGGACGAGATTCGCGACGTGGTCGCATATGCAGCCGACCGCTTCGTGACGGTGATTCCTGAAATCGAGATGCCCGGGCATTCGCTGGCGGCGCTCGCAGCCTACCCTGCCCTGTCATGCGGCGGCGGCCCGTTCGAGGTCGGTACGCGTTGGGGCGTGTTCGAGGACATCTACTGTCCCAGCGAGGAGACGTTCGCGTTTCTCGAGACCGTGCTCGAAGAGGTCCTGGAGCTGTTTCCGAGCGAGTATATCCACATCGGCGGAGACGAGGCGCCGAAGCGGGCGTGGGAGGAGAGCCCGCTGGCGCAGGAGGTGATCCGGCGTGAAGGCTTGGCCGACGAGCATGAACTGCAGAGCTACTTCATTCAGCGCATCGAGGCCTTCCTTAACGGGCACGGCCGCAAGCTGATTGGCTGGGACGAGATCCTGGAAGGGGGCCTGGCACCCGACGCCACGGTGATGTCGTGGCGCGGAACGGCAGGCGGCATTGCGGCGGCCCAGCAGGGGCATGACGTGATCATGACGCCCACGAGCCACATGTACTTCGACTACTACCAGGGCGACCCGGAGTACGAGCCGCTCGCCATCGGTGGATTCCTGCCCCTGCAGCGCGTGTACGAATTCGAACCGGTGCCGGATGCCCTGAGCGCAGCTGAGGCCGTCCACGTGCTCGGTGGCCAGGCGAACGTGTGGACCGAGTACATGAAGACGCCCGACCACGTCGAGTACATGGCCTACCCGAGGGCGATCGCTTTGGCAGAAGTGTTGTGGAGCCCGAGCAGCCTCCGAGATTGGGATTCGTTTGCGCAACGACTCGCGCGTGAACTGCCGCGGCTCGATCGGCTCGGGGTCAACTACAGGCTCCCGGATGTATCGGGGCTCGAACGCGATCGGCTGTCCCTCGAAGCGGTCACTGTCGTCAGGCTGGGGATGCCGCTGCCGGGTGCTCGGATCACGTATACTCTCGATGGCACTGAGCCTGGTCGGACATCGCCTGGCTACGCGCGCCCGTTCGCCCTGGACCTGAGCAATGGACCCGTAACGATCCGGGCCCGTGCGTTCACCAGCTCCGGAAGGGCCTCGGCCCCCGCGCAGGCGACGTTCCGGCACGCGGAGCTCCGCACCCCCGATCTCGACTCGGGCGACGCTCTGCTCAGTGGCCTGTCGCGCACCTACTACGAGGGGCCATTCGACTCCGTTGACCAGCTGGAGGACGCACCGGCTGCCGGTCGGTCGACGATACCTACCGTCGGGTTCTCGGGCGCTGAGGCCCCCGAGCACTTCGGACTCGTGTTCGAAGGCTACATCCGGATCCCCGAGGGAGGTCTATACGAGTTCGAACTCGGATCGGACGACGGGTCCCGTCTTACCGTCGGCGCGGAGATAGTCGTGGATCATGACGGATTGCATGGCATGTCGACCTTGACCGGTCAAGCTGCTCTAGCAGAAGGTTTTCACCGCTTTCATCTCGAGTATTTTCAATCCGGTGGCGGGATCGGACTCGAGCTCCGTATGCGTCAACCCGGAGCGTCGAAAGCCATGGACGTCCCCGCCGGTTGGCTGTATCGCGACGGGGCCGGACAGCGTTGAGTCCCCTGCCCCTGGTGATCCTCGCTGGTGGCCGGGGATCGCGGTTCGGGGGGCCCAAGCAGCTGGCCGAGGTGGGGTCGTGCGGCGACATCCTGATCGCATATTCGATCTACGATGCGGTCCGCGCCGGGTTTGGTCCGATCGTCATCGTGACACGCGAAGAGTTGATGAACCCGCTCGACCGGGCGCTCGCCCCGGTCATCCAATCCCTCGGGGCAACACTGTCCCTGGTGGTTCAGCCGGTGCCATCGCGGGCTGACCTGCCTTCCTGGGGCACCGCACACGCGGTCCTGTGCGCCTGCCCCGAGTTCGCCGGCCCGTTCGGTGTGGCCAACGGAGACGACTGGTACGGGCCGACGGCATATCGATCTCTCGCGGCGACGTTGAGCTCCGATGACTTCGCGCACGTACTGGTGACGTACCCGGTCGGCAACACGCTCGCGAACACGGACCGGGTCAGTCGCGCCGTGTGCGATATCAGGCCCGACGGATCGCTCGCGGGGTTGGAGGAGTTTCGCGAGGTAGAGATCTCTCGAGGCCGTGTTACCGGCCGACGCGGGGATGAAGCGCCAGTGGAAGTTCCCCGGAGCGCCATGGTCTCCACCAACCTCTGGGGGTTCCGACCGTCGATCTGCGGCCACCTGGATGCTCGTTTCGCAGCGTTCCGGCAAGGCCTGCACGACGGAGAGTTTGCGCTGCCGACCGTCATCCACGCCCTCCTGCGGGACGGGTCGATACGCGTCGATACGACGCCGACGGCCGAATCCATGTGCGGGCTGACCCGGGAGACAGATGTCCCCAGGGTCCAGGCACGGCTGGCCGACCTCGTTGCCTCGGGCCACTATCCGGCGGATCTTCGGCTCGGATGAGCGATCGGTGACGCACTCCCGAAAGAGACCCGGATGCAGCTAACGTCGCTGGACTGGATGGTCGTTGCCGCCTACGGCGTGATAGCCGTGACGGTCGGTCTGTACTTCACGCGCCGGGCCGGCTCTGACACGCGGGAGTTCTTCCTCGCCGGACGCTCGCTGCCATGGTGGTTGGTCGGGACCTCCATGGTGGCGACCACGTTTTCGACCGATACGCCGAACCTGGTCACCGACCTCGTCCGATCCGGCGGGGTGAGCCAGAACTGGATGTGGTGGGCCTTTCTGATCACGGGGATGTGCACCGTCTTCTTCTACGCGAAGCTGTGGCGGCGGTCCGGTGTGTTCACGGACATGGGCTTTTACGAACTCCGCTATTCAGGCCGGCCGGCCGCCTTCCTGCGCGGGTTCCGTGCGATCTATCTGGGCGTATTCTTCAACGTGATGATCATGGCCACGGTCACATTGGCCGCGATCAAGATCGGTGGAGTGCTGCTCGGCGCCGACAAGTTCACCGTGGTGCTCGTCGCGGGTACGATAACGGCACTGTACTCGGCGACTTCAGGGCTCTGGGGTGTCGTCGTTACCGACCTCCTGCTGTTTGTGATCGCGATGATCGGATCGCTGGCGGCGGCGTACTACGCGCTCGGTCATCCGGACGTCGGAGGCCTGGCCGGGCTGATCGCGCATCCGGATGTCACGGCCCGGATGTCCTTCCTGCCCGATTTCAATGATTGGAGCTCCACTCTCGCCGTGTTCATCGTGCCAATCGCCGTCCAGTGGTGGAGCACCTGGTATCCGGGCTCCGAGCCCGGTGGTGGCGGATACGCGGCCCAGCGCATGCTCGCCTCCAAGGACGAGAAGCAGGCCCTCCAGGCGACGCTGTGGTTC
>JARFPW010000068.1 GCA_029288095.1 Gemmatimonadota bacterium | reverse complement strand
TGGAGCTTCCTTCGCTACTTGCTGGATCGATTCGAGTCGGCCGCTACGGAATCGGCTCAAACGCGCGCCCTCATCCAGAGTGCGATGGCGGATTCCCGTGACGCAGTTGCCGGGGTGTTCGGCGTACCGTTCGCGTCCCTGGTCTCCGATTGGGCGATGATGCTGGCGGTGGAGGACCGGGCTGGCGCCATGCCCCGAAGCGAGTTGCAGCTGTCGTCCTACCGGCTGAGAGATCTCTACGCGGAGTTGGCCCTTCGATCGACGGCGTTCCCGCCGAATGGATATCCGCTGGCGCCTGACACCCTGGACCTCGCGGTCTCGGCCCGGCGCCCGGTCAACCTGTTTTCATATACCGGCGATTACCTGGTTCTTGGAGCAGCCTCTGGGGCCGGGCCTTCGGGAATCAGGATCGGCGCGACGGGAACGGCGGCCGACGTCGCGGAAGCGGTCGGCGTTCGGGTCGTCATCGTGCGAACGGACTGACGCAGGCCGATGACAGATTCCGCCGGCGCCCCTCCGCTTACACAGCCCTTGCAGGATCTGCTGGCCAGATTCGAGGCCGGCGAGCCGTTCGCACTCGCCCGGTCCATCTCGCTCGTCGAGGACCAGGCGGAAGGCTTCGAGTCACTGCTTCACGCGCTGCATGATCGCCTCGGGCGGGCGCGTCGCCTGGGGATTACGGGGCCTCCCGGCGCGGGGAAGTCGACCCTCACTTCGGCGCTGGCGAGACTTCTCAGGGATGCCGGGGAGACGGTCGGCATCATCGCCGTGGATCCGAGCAGCCCGTTCACTGGAGGAGCGCTGCTTGGGGACCGGGTGCGGATGGACGAACTCGCCACGGAGCCCGGTATCTTCATCCGCTCCATGGCCAGCCGCGGATCTCATGGCGGTCTGTCCGCGACGACGCGAGAGGCCGCAGATCTGATGGACGCGTTCGGGTTCGATCGAATCATCCTCGAGACCGTTGGGGTCGGCCAGTCGGAACTCGAAATTGCTTCGCAAGCCGATACCACGGTGGTGGTTCTCGTCCCGGAGTCCGGAGACGGAATCCAGGCGATGAAGGCGGGCCTGATGGAGGTGGCGGACCTGTTTGTCGTGAACAAGGCCGACCGGCCCGGAGCAGATCGCCTCAAGAAGGAAATCGGTATCGTTAACAGCCTTCGGACCGGGGGTCCGCAGGCCTCGGTGCCGGCGCATCACGGCGTTGATCTGTCGCGGAAGTCGCGGCCGACTCCGCCCCCCGAGCCCATAGAGGCATGGGATCCCCCGGTTCTGATGAGCGTGGCCTCGAGCGGTGAGGGGCTTCCGGAGCTCGCGGCCGAGGTGGACCGCCACCACGCGTGGCTACGCGCTACCGGTTCCCTCCAGTCACGAAGAGCGGCGGCAGCTGCCGAGCATGCCCGAATCGTACTGGAGCGCGCCGTGACACGCCGGGGCGCTGAAGCCTGGCGAGCCTGGATCGAAGAGGTCGGCGACGATGCGGGCCTTGCGGGTCGGTCGCCCTACGAGACGGCGAGAATCCTCACTGCCAGGATCTGTCGGGACGCCCAGTAGGTCACTTCTCGTGCCCGTGGTCCAGCTCTCTCTGGAACGAGGGCATCCGACCCTCGTATATTCCACTGGACTGCGAGACTCCTACAGGGACGGGTAATGCGTCAGGTACTGGACGATCCGATGGATGCGGGCGCCGAATTGAAGGCGGAGCTGGAACGTCGCCGGCGGGCGCTGGCGGAGGTGGAGGAAGCGTTGCGCCAGTGGGAAGCTTCGGCGGCGGACACGCCGCAGCGGGAGGATTCGGACTTCTCTACCGTCTCGGGTCGCGAGATCCGGCCCGTGTACACACCTCTCGACCGACAGGCCTTCGACTACACACGCGATCTCGGCATGCCGGGCGAATACCCGTTCACTCGGGGTCCGTACGCTACCATGTATCGCACCCGCCTGTGGACCAAGAGGCTGTTCTCCGGTTTCGCCACTGCGGAGGAAACGAACGAACGCTACAAGTTTCTGCTCGCACGAGGCCAGACGGGCCTGTCGGTAGCTTTCGATTTTCCCACGTTGATGGGCTACGACTCCGACGATCCGTTGTGTGAGGGAGAGGTCGGGAAGTGTGGGGTGGCGATCTCCAGTCTTGCCGACATGGAAACGCTTTTCGACGGCATCCCGCTGGACAAGGTCTCGGTTTCCATGACCATCAATGGTCCGGCGATCATGCTCTACTGCTTCCTGCTGGTAGCCGCCGAGAAGCAGGGAGTCGGGTCCGACCAGGTTCGGGGCACCATCCAGAACGACATCCTCAAGGAGTACATGGCGCAGCATGCGTGGATCTTTCCCCCCAGGCCTGCGCTGAAGGTGATCACCGATATCTTCGAATGGTCGTCGAGTCATGCGCCGCTGTTCAATACGATTTCCATCTCCGGCTATCACATTCGGGAAGCCGGCGCGACGGCGGTGCAGGAACTGGCGTATACGTTGAAGAACGGGTTCACGTACGTGGAGGAGGGAATTCGGCGCGGGCTGGATGTGGATGAGTTCGCCCCCCGGTTGTCGTTCTTCTGGGACGTCCACAACGACTTCTTCGAGGAAGTGGCCAAGTTCAGGGCCGGCCGACGGATCTGGGCGCGTCACATGAAAGAGATCTACGGGGCACAGAGACCCGAGAGCTGGCGGTTGCGCACGCATGCGCAGACGGCGGGTGTCACACTGACCGCGCAGCAGCCCCACAATAACATTGTGCGGGTAGCCTACCAGGCCCTGGCGGCCGTGCTTGGCGGTACCCAATCACTCCACACAAACGCCATGGATGAGACGCTCGCCCTGCCGACCGAGGCAGCGGTTCGGATCGCGTTGCGCACCCAGCAGATACTGGCCTTCGAGACGGGCATCCCGAATACGATCGATCCACTGGCCGGTTCTTACTTCGTCGAGACGCTCACCGACGAAATGGAGCGCGACGCCGAGGCGATATTCTCCGAGATCGATGAATTGGGCGGGGTCGTTGAGGGGATCGAGAACGGCTACTTCCAGGCGAGAATCGCGTCGGCGGCGAGCCGGTTTCAGAAGGAAGTAGAAACTGGCCGACAGACGATCGTTGGCGTGAATGAATTCCTCGAGGACGACGAAGCTGAAATCGAAATCCTGCGCATCGACGAGTCCGCGGGCGAGTCCCAGCGGGAGCGACTCGCAAAGCTCAGGGACGAGCGCGACCAGGCCGCCGTCGATGCGTCCCTCGAGAAACTGGGCGCGGCGGCCAGCAACGATCAGAACCTGATGCCGCCGATGCTGGACGCGGTACGGGCGTACGCGACGCTCGGCGAAATCCGCAGTACCCTCGTGAACGTGTATGGCCGTTTCAAGGAACCAGTCGCCTTCTGATCACGGGAAGACGGCAGGCGACGCAGCCGCCGGTTCCATCTCGTTGCCTTTACCACGCCGGCCCGTAGGTTGGGCCGCGGCTCCCGGGACACATCCGGGCCGCTCCGTCAGTTGACCGGCAGGGTATCCAGATGAACGACAAGAAAATCCGCGTCCTCGTGGCCAAGCCAGGGCTGGACGGGCACGATCGCGGGGCGAAGGTGATTGCCGCGGCGCTCCGCGACGCGGGCATGGAAGTGATCTATACGGGACTCCATCAGACCCCGGAAAAGATAGCCGCGACGGCGCTGCAGGAAGATGTCGACGTCGTGGCGCTTTCCGTGCTGTCAGGGGCGCACATGACGCTGTTTCCCCGGGTCGTGGACCTTCTTCAGGAAAGCGGAATGACGGACGTGCTCGTGACCGGCGGTGGGATCATCCCGGCCGAAGACGCGGAGACACTTCAGGCGAAGGGCGTTGGTCGTCTGTTCGGTCCGGGTACGGCTACGACCGATGCCGTCGAGTACATCCGCGCCTGGTTCACCGACCGCGGGGTGGGGCGGTCGACGGAATGACGACACATACCTCACGGATGGCCCAACTGGCCGATGAGGTACGGCAACTCGAGGCCACGGTCAGGCTCGGGGGCGGGGCCGAACGCGCGAGTCGCGAACAAGCCAAGGGCAAGCTCACGGCTCGCCAACGCGTGGACGGTCTCATCGATCCTGGCGGCAGGTTCGTAGAGATCGGATTGCTCGTAGCCAGCGACCAGTACGACGGGCAGGCTCCCGCAGCCGGTGTGATCACCGGGTTTGGTGAAGTCGGCGGTCGCGTCGTCGTCGTCGTAGCCAATGACGCCACGGTCAAGGCCGGCAGCTGGTGGCCGGAGACCATCACGAAAATCCTGCGCGCCCAGGAACTGGCGATGCGGTGTCGGGTGCCGATTATCTACCTCGTAGATTCGGCCGGCGTGAACCTCCCATACCAGGGGGGCGTGTTTCCCGGTAAGTACGGCGCAAGTCGGATCTTCTACTACAATTCGATCATGAGGCACTACCTCGAGATACCGCAGCTGGCGGCGGTGATGGGGCAGTGCATCGCCGGGGGCGCGTACCTGCCTGCGCTCTCCGACGTGATCGTGATGGTCGAGGGCACAAGCTTCATGGGTCTCGGCGGACCCAACCTCGTGAAGGGCGCCACAGGGCAGGACGTAGACGGAGAAACGCTCGGCGGGGCAGGGACGCACAACACGATCTCCGGTGTCGCCCACTACGAGGTACCGGATGACGAAGCTTGTCTCGAGAAACTGCGGGACCTGCTGTCGGACGTTCCACCGTCACTCGTTCCCGCGCCCGACGATGAGCCGCGAGATCCCGCGCGCCCGGCCACCGACGCCTACGACATCCTCCCGGACGATCATCGTCAGCCTTACGAGGTTCGAGATCTCCTGGATACGATTCTCGACGAAGGCAGGTTCGACGAGTTCCAGGCTGGCTTCGCTCCCGAGATGCTGACGACCGTCGCCCGCATCCGAGGTCGTCGCGTCGGCGTGATCGCCAACCGTCGCGCCATGTTCAAGTCGGAGGGCGGGGGCCGGCCGAGGTTCGGCGGGATCATCTATGCCGACAGCGCCGAGAAGGTGGCGTACTTCATGGATATGTGTGATCGGCAGCGGATGCCGATGTTGTTCGTCCAGGATGTCAGCGGATTCATGGTCGGCGTGGAAGCCGAGCATTCCGGAATCATCCGGGCGGGTGCCCGAATGGTCGAGTCGATGGCCACGGCCCGGGTACCGAAGATCGTCCTCACAACGAATCACGCGAGCGGTGCAGGCTACTACGCCATGGCCGGTCAGGGCTTCGATCCCGACTTCATATTCACCTGGCCCACGGGTCGGATGGGAGTGATGGAGGGCGAGTCCGCGGTACGTGCGATCCACGGGCGAAAGCTCGATGCAGCGGAAAAGTCCGGAGAGCCTGTCGACGAGGCGACCGTGCGTGCGATCGATCACACGCGGGCGGAATACGAGAAGCAGCTGGATGCGACTTACGCAGCGGCCCGCGGCTTCGTCGATGCGATAATCGTCCCAGAGGAGACGCGCGACGTCCTGGATCTCGCCCTGCGGTGTTCGCTCGAGAACCCGGGACCGCACCTCGGGACCTTCACTCTCGCACCCGACGCGTGAGCGCTGACGGAGGGAGTCGCCGATGAGCCGAAGGACGATCCGGGTCGCGTCCGGACAGGGATTCTGGGGCGACTGGCAGGAAGCGCCCCGATTGCAGGTGCGTGACGGTCCGATCGACTATCTGATGCTCGACTACCTGGCCGAGATCACGATGTCGATCCTTCAGAAGCAGAGGGAGCGAGACCCTTCGCTCGGGTACGCCCGGGACTTCGTGCCCCTGGTCGCCGGATTGGCCCCCGAGCTGATC
>JARFPW010000022.1 GCA_029288095.1 Gemmatimonadota bacterium | reverse complement strand
CGAAGCGCTGGCGGCCCACAGTTCATACATCCAGGATGACTGGGCTCTCTGGGGCACCGCCACGCAGGCGCGGCTCACGAACATGAGGGGCAGCGAATTCCGGGTACTTTTCTCGATCTCGCGGAACCAGAACATCTTCGCCAGGTTGTTCTTCGTCGACGCGATAGATTTGCTGCAACCCGGGGACGTCGCTCTCGAGGACGGAAAGCGGTTCCGCATCGAGTACAACGTCTCCTTCTGAGGAACACAGCCACCCGGGGGTCGGTCCGTGCGTTCACACATCCGTCAGATCCGCAAGCTCATTCTGCTGGCCGCCTTCCTGCTGACCACTGCTCCGCTTGCCTCCGCGCAGGACGCCCACTACTGGACGCTCCAGTACGGGCCGCGCTCTTCGCTGCTCGGGGGCGCCGTCGTCGGGAGCGTGGACGACGTCAGCGGGACCTTCTACAACCCGGGCGCAATCGCACAGGCCTCCGACCTCGCGTTCGCAGTGAGCACCGACGTCTTCGAATACAGCAGCATCTCGCTCGAGGACGGCGGGGGGAACGGAGTCGACCTCGGCACGGCAACTTCGGGTCTGCGGCCCTCGCTCGTGGCCGGCACGATCGAGCGAGGGTTGCTGGGAGGCGGCGGGATCCTGGCCTACTCCGCTCTCACGCGGACGCGCGGAACGCAGGACCTGGCAGGCGCGGTCTTCCTCACGGCCGAAGATCTGCCACCCGCGTCGACCCTGGACGACGTGGTCGGCAGCGCCGAGTTCACGGGCCGGTACAGCGACTTCTGGGCCGGGCTCACCTATTCGCAAGCGCTGGGAGCGCACGTCGGCGTGGGCGTAACCTGGTACGGAGCGGTGCGCAGCCAGAACCGCCAGGAGCAGTCCACGGCGACGTTCATCGACACCGGAGGTGCGGGACTCTCGGACATCGACAACTCGAGCGGCAGGTATACGGCCTTTCGCACTCTGTTCAAGATCGGCGGCTTCTTCCGAGCCGGGTCGGTCACGGGTGGTGCCACGCTCACGACGCCGGGCATTCACATCACCGGTAGCGGGGAGCTGGGGGTGCAGGAGTCCCTCGTGGGTGCGGACACGACGGCACTGCTCGCCGGAATCCAGACGGACCTTCCCGCCGAGTACAAGAGCCCTTTGTCGATCGGAGGCGGCCTGGCGTGGCAGGTCGGGTCCGCCCGCCTGCACGGCAGCCTGGAGTGGTTCGACAGTATCGACCCGTACGTCGTGATCCAGGGCGAGGAGATCCGTGCGCAGGAACCCGAGAGCCGGACGGAAGTGCTCGACGCGGTTCACGAGCAGACCGAAGCCCTCAACTGGGCGCTGGGCGCCGAATACCAGTTGTCCGATACGTTCACGGGATACTTATCGTACTACAGGGACAACAGCACGCTCGACGACGACATCGATCGGGCTGGCCTCTCGATCATCCCGATCGACATCAACAACCTGACGGTGGGCACCGATTTCGTGGTCCGTTCGGCTCGGCTGACTCTGGGGTTGGGCTACGGCTGGGGCAGCCAGGTGGATCGGGAACTCACTGATCTGCTGCGCGAGGAGAGTGAAGCCTTTCAGGCTACGTACGTGTACCGGAGCCTGAGGCTGCTGTTCGGCTTCGAGATCGGGGTGAACTGACGCCCTAGCCCTGGCCTCCAGCCAGCGCCTCTTCCACGATGCGGGCCTGCGCAACCGCGTGCGCCGTGGCGTACCCCTCGGCCGGGCTGGCGGAGGCGGGCCGTCCGACGTACCGCATCACGACAGCCTCGGGCGTCAGAGTTCGCAACTCCGGCTCGACGCTGCGCCACGCTCCCATGTTCTCCGGCTCCTCCTGCACCCAGACGATCTCCTCGAGCGACGGATACCTGCCGATCAGTCCTTCGAGCTCCGCCCAGGGAAGCGGATAGAGCAGCTCGACGCGAGCCAGGTCGATGCTGGTGGCCGTATCCCACGCCTCGGAGGCGGTGAGATCGTAGTAGATCTTCCCGGAGCACAGGAGAAGCCGCCGCACTCCTGCTGGATCCCTTCCTGCGCCGGCCGCCGGGAGAATCGGCTCGAAACCACCCGCCAGATCGCGCGCGCCAGACCGGGCTCGCGGATGTCTCAGCAGGCTCTTCGGCGTCATCACCACAAGCGGACGCCTTGCAGGACGCAGCGCCTGAAGCCGCAGTAAGTGAAAATACTGGGAGGGCGTCGTGCAGTTCGCCACGCGAATGTTGTCCTCGGCGGCGAGTTCCAGGAAGCGCTCCAGGCGGGCACTCGAATGCTCCGGGCCTTGCCCTTCGTATCCGTGCGGGAGGAGCAGCACGAGCCGGGACTCCTGCCCCCACTTCGAACGGCCGGCCACGATGAACTGGTCGATGATGGCCTGTGCCACGTTGGCGAAGTCGCCGAACTGAGCCTCCCACAGCACCAGCGAATCCGTTGCCACCGAGGCGTAGCCGTACTCGAAACCCAGAACCGCGGCCTCCGACAACGAGCTATTCCAGACCTGGAACTGGCCCTGTCCGTCGCCCAGGTGCTTGAG
>JARFPW010000021.1 GCA_029288095.1 Gemmatimonadota bacterium | reverse complement strand
GTCGCGGGGCGAAACGCGGACAAGCTCGCCCAACTACGCGATGCCGTGGCCGCGACGGGCACCGAGCCGGGGGTGATCGTAACCCAGGCCGCGGATGAATCCTCGGCCGCCGCGATGGTGGAGCACGCAACGGTCGTCCTGCACACCGCGGGGCCTTTTAGCCTGTACCATGCCGACAATATCGTCGCCGCGTGCGCGCGCTCGGGCACCCACTACGCCGATCTCTCCGGTGAGTACGGGTTTCAGCGGCGCATGATTGATGAGTTTCACGCGGAGGCCGAGAAGACCGGCGCCGTGATTGTATTCGGCGCTGGCGTCGACAGCATCCCCTCGGACCTCGGCACCCAGCTCGCCATCGAGCAGCTCGCGGCGCGGGGCGGTCGCGCCGCCCATGTGAAATCGCTCTTCACCGCCTACACCGGGTCTTTCAGCGGCGGCACCAGCCTTGCGATGGAAATGAGAAAGAAGATGCGTGAGTCGGATGGATACGACGCCGATCTCCACTCGGATCCGTACGTCCTTGCACCAGGGGCGGAGCGCCACTCCCCCGAAGAGACCGTGGCCGGCTGGGACTCGTTTCGATTCGATCGCGATCTGCTCCGATTCGGTGGCCCCTTCTTCATGGCGCCGATCAACGCGCGCATCGTACGTCGCTCCCTCGCGCTCGATGGGCACCTACCGTGCACCTACGAAGAAGGGATCGCCGCCACCGCCTGGCTCAGGGCGGGCTGGCTCTACGTGAGTCGTGGGTTCGGCTACCTCGTCGGGGATCCCATTCCTCTTCGGCCGAAGTCCGGCGAGGGTCCGCCGGCATGGCTTCAGCGCGCCGGCAGCTTCCGCGTGCTGGTCCATGCGACGACCGAAGACCGGGCTGGGTCTGCGCGGGTCGAGGTGAGCGGAGCCGGAGACCCAGGCTATCGCGCGACCTCAAAGATGCTCACCGAAGCCGGCCTCACCCTGCTCGAGCCGGACGCGATGCGACGTGCCGGCGTATTAACCCCGGCAACTGCGATCAGCCCCGCCCTCCGACAGCGACTCAGCGAAGCGGAGCGAGGCCAGTTCATGCGGTTCCGCGTTGCGTCAGGCTCTGAACCAATCGCAAGAAAACAGAAACGGAGACTCGCATGAAGGGGAACAACACCTACGACGTCATCGTCATTGGGTCGGGCATGGGCGGCATGACCACGGCGACCGCGCTCTCTCGGTTCGGCCACAAAGTTCTGCTCCTGGAACAGGCCCAGAATCTCGGCGGCCTCACCCATTCGTTTTCGCGGGAGGGTTTCACCTGGGATGTAAGTTCTGCGGTCGCACGACGAGGACTGGTTGGATCGTTACCTGGGGCCGGTCGCTCGACCCGAAGTCCGCTAGAATCCTCCGGTGGTGAAGCCCCAGGCTAAGCACGCTACTGCCGCGCCGCGGCTAGCCGACGGCTTGAACGCCGGCGCCCGCGACACCTCCCCACCGCCCGGGGGGATTCGCTCACCTCGTATCACTTGCAGGCTGAGATCGCGGGGTGTCACACGCTGGCTGCCAGCTACGATCAGACCGACTGGAAGCGGATCCTGTCCTGCTACGATGAGTTGCTGGTGATCGATCGCTCTCCGGTGGTCGCGCTCAACCGGATTGTCGCCGTGGCCGAAGTGGAGAGACCCGCTCCCGGGCTCGAAGCTCTCCAGTCGCTCAAGCGCGAGAAGTCACTTGACGCCTACTACCACCTGTTCGCCGTCGAAGCCGAGTTGTTGAGTCGTCTCGGACGGCCACGAGAGGCCCACAAAGCAACATTGACCGCCCTGTCGCTCGTCGAGTCGCCGCCTGTGCGGCATTACCTCGAGGGACGCGCGCGGCATCACCTGGAGAACTGTTCATGAAATACGCGATTCTGTTGATGATCCTGTCGGTCCTGCCGTCCGCCGGATCGGAGCGCGAGGCTCCGGAACCTGCCGCAGTCTTCTTCGAGAGCGTGCTGGGTGCATGGCACGGCGAGGGCGAATTGCTGGGCGCGGCCGCCGAGTTCGACATGAAGTGGGAGAAGGAACTGGGCGGACGATTCGTCCGGTTGACCTACGCGATTCACGCCGAACGAGGCATGGAGGCGATCGCGCACTACCGCCTCGGAGATTCGGCATCCCTGGACGGCATATGGGTGGACTCGCGCGGAGAGATACTCGAGCTCAGCGCGACCGCGACGGACTCGAAACTGACGACAGAGTGGCGATCGCCCACTGAGAAGGGTCGGACTGTCTACGAGATCGTCAGCCCGGAGACGCTGGAGGTGCAGGACTACTACCACGACAGTTCCGATTACCGGCTGTTTGGTAGTGCGAGCTACTCACGGATCGGCGAATGACTAGTCGCCCGGCCCCGCCTCGATCCACGCCTCGATCTTCGTCTTCAGCATGGATAGGGTGACCGTGCCGTCCTCGATCACCAGGTCGTGAAACTCGCGGATGTCGAATCCATCGCCCAGGGCCGCTTCCGCCTGCGCGCGCAGCTCCTGGATCAGCAGACTCCCGGTCAGATACGACGTAGCCTGACCCGGCACGGCGATGTAGCGGCTGATTTCCGATTCCACGCCGCCCTGGGAGGCGGCCGTGTTCGCCAGCATGTAGTCGACCGCCTCCTGGCGGCTCCACCCCAGGGCATGCATTCCCGGGTCCACGACCAGCCGGGCCGCCCGGAACGCCTCGTTCGACAGCATGCCGAGCCGGTCCACGTCG
>JARFPW010000337.1 GCA_029288095.1 Gemmatimonadota bacterium | reverse complement strand
CTGCCTGAAGGAGGCACGGAGTGAACACTTGTTCTCTGCTACACATCGCGGGGGAGGAAGACCGCGAGTTCAGCATGTCCGATTACGAGGGCGCGCGGGCCCGCTGGTGCTCGGGCTGCGGCGACCATTCGGTTCTGGCCTCCATGCAGCGCCTCCTGGCCGACGAGAATCTGCCCCCGGAGGACACCGTATTCGTGTCCGGAATCGGCTGCTCCAGCCGGTTCCCGCACTACATGACGACATACGGGTTTCACGGGATCCATGGCCGGGCGTTGCCGATCGCGACAGGCGTGAAGCTGCACCGCCCTGACCTCAACGTGTTCGTGGTCATGGGCGACGGCGACTGCGTGTCGATTGGGGCGGGCCATTGGGTGCACGCGATCCGCTACAACGTGGACATGGTCGCGCTGCTGCTCGACAACCAGATCTATGGAATGACGAAGAAGCAGACGTCGCCCACCACGCCGCTGGGCTACGTCAGTAACACGCAGCCGTTTGGCAGCTGGCTGCCTCCGATCAACCCGATAGTCGCGACGCTTGGCATCACCAACGCGTCATTCGTGGCGCAGACGGCGGAGTGGATCCCGGCGCATCTGTATGCGACGATCGAAGCCGCTCACCGCCATCCCGGATTCGCCTTCGTTCGTGTTCTCCAGCGCTGTCCGCACTTCACGCCGGATATGTTCGGAGACGCCCCCAAGAATCCTGAGTCGGTGCAACTGCTCGTGCACGAGGATGGGTTGAACATAGAAGCGCTCGAGGCTCGCTACGAGGATCGTGTCCGGCACGATCCGTCCGATCTGGATGCCGCTCGGCGGTTCGCGCAGGACGAGGACAAGGTCCGCATCGGCATTCTGTATCGGAACGAGGAACTGCCCCGCTACGAAGAAACCCGTCACGTACCGGCGCACACCGCAGCGGACCGGGTCGCGCTACTCAACGAGGAGTTGGATCGTCATGCCATCTGACGACTCCCTGGTTTCCGGGGCTCTCGAGGCAATGCGCGAGCCCGCAGAAGCGTTTCACTCGGCTCTGGCCCGAGCCGTGGAGGACCTGCGCACGTTCCTCAATCGACACCAGGCCACGCAGGGCGATCCGGAGCATCTCGCCGCGGCGGAACTGGGCGCGTTCGGGGAGGGCCGTGTGGACGCCACACGCTTCGCCGCGCTCGTGGACTCGCCCGAGGCGGTGGAGTCGAGCGACCTGCGCCATGTCGAGCGCGTGCTCGAGACCCTGATGGCCGCGGAGGCCAGGGGAGCGGATCTGCTGCGGACTCATGTGCCCCGCGGAGAGAGTCTTCGGGAGCGCGTGGCGGGGGCTCTCGCGGAGACAGGCCGGGTGTTCGGCGTGATCCGCCGCATCGTGCCGCTGTTGGAAGGCCACGGGGAAGTCGTGGATGCGGGCAGCCTGCCGCACGGCTATCCGTTCTCTCTGTGGAGCCGCGCCGAGCGTGGAGTAGCCCCGCCGTTGTTCGTGGAACTCGATGGCGACGACCTCAATGTCGCCGGCCTCTCCGAGTTCCTTGACGGCGCCCAGAAGATCGTGCTCATCGTGCGAGGCACTGCACCGACCGCGCCGCTCGCCCATCTCCTGTCGCCTTCGGTCCTGGTGATGCAGACCCACGAGCCCTCGGACCTCGCCCGGGCCGCCGCGTTCGAAGGGCCGGCGATCATCGCACTCGGATCCGACAGCTTCGTCCCGTTTGTGCATGATCCGGCGGGCGGCACCTCCTACGCCGAGCGGCTCTCGATCGGTGAGCTTCCCGAGACCGCAACGGAGCGACCAGGCGACTTCCGACAGCAGGAGGACCTGGCGCACCTGCGCGAACTGTCGACGACGCAAGCGGGCGCAATTGGCTCCGTCCCGGCAAAGCCTGGGGCCGAGGCGGTCGCTACCGCAGATGCCGACCCCGTGGACCGGCTCGCCGGGTGGCTGCTGCAGCAGGCGAATTTCGCCGACGGCGCGGGGTAGGTCCGAGTAATGACGCTCTCGTCGATTCTGACGCCGGTGGCAATCCTGGGCGGGCTGGGCCTCGCCTTCGGAACGCTGATCGCGCTCGCGCACTGGAAGCTCAAGGTGTGGGAGGACCCCAGGATCGACGTCCTGTCTGATATTCTCCCCGGCGCCAACTGCGGGGCATGTGGGTTCGCCGGGTGTCGCGCGTTCGCGGAAGCGGCGATCACCGGCGACGTTGTCCCGGCGGAATGCACAGTGATGGGCGAGTACGAGCTGGAGGACTTCGCCGAGTCCCTGGGTGTTGACGCCGGCGAAATCGAGAAGCGTGTTGCCCGGTTACTGTGCGCCGGAGGTTCGGACGTCGCGGTGCAGAAGGCCGAGTACTACGGCGTCGAGAGCTGTGCAGCGGCCGTAGCGGTGAGCGGCGGAGGCAAGGGATGCGCATGGGGATGCGTCGGCCTTGCCGACTGCGCCGTCTCGTGCACGTTTGACGCGATTCGGATGAGTCCGTTCGGCTTGCCAGTGGTTGAGCCGGACAAGTGCACGGCCTGCAATGACTGCGTGGTGGCGTGTCCGCTCGATCTGTTCGTGCTGATGCCCATGGAGCAGCACCTCATCGTCCAGTGCAGAAACCTGCTGGAGGGGGAGGCCGCCACTTCCGTGTGCTCGGCCACCTGCAATGCCTGCGCGCGCTGTGTGGCGGACGCGGAGCCCGGCCTGATCGAGATGCGCTCAGGCCTTGCAGTAATCGACTACGACCGCATCGAACTCGAAAACCCCGCGGCAATTGCTCGCTGCCCGACGAACGCGATCGTATGGGTGGATGGAGCACAGGTCTTCCCGGGCCTTGAACTGGCGGAAAGCGAAGCGAGATGATCAAGCGAACCCGAGACGCCGCCCCTGAAGAACCCAGATATCCCGGGATTCTGGAGGCGCTGGACGGAAGCGAGGCGGTCGTCGCGATGGAGACGGCTGCCAGCGAGGCGGCGGGAGCCTACCCGATCACCCCATCGACCCAAATGGGCGAGGGTTGGGCCGTCGCGGTCGCCGCCGGCAAGCAGAACGTAAACGGCAGGCGATTGATCTTCTTCGAACCCGAAGGAGAGCATGCGGCCGCAGCCGTCACGGCCGGCATGAGCATGATGGGCCTGAGAGCTGCCAACTTCTCGAGCGGCCAGGGCATCGCCTACATGCACGAATCGCTCTACGCGGCGGTCGGCAAACGGCTGACGTACGTTCTCAACGTTGCGGCGCGCGCCATGACCAAGCACGCGCTCAACGTCCACGCCGGCCATGACGACTACCACGCGATCGACGACACGGGTTTCTTCCAGTTGTTCGGGAAGGACGTTCAGGAAGCTGCCGATCTCACCCTGATCGCCCACCGGATAGCCGAGCTATCTCTCAATCCCGGGATGAGCGCACAGGACGGATTTCTCACGAGCCATGTGATCGAGTCGATCCGGTTGCCGGAACCGGCTCTGATCAAGGAATACCTGGGCGATCCGTCGGACATCATTGAGTGCCCGACACCGGCGCAGCGCCTGGTTTTCGGACCGACGCGACGTCGCATTCCCGAGATGTTCGATCTCGACTATCCGGCCATGTTCGGCGTCGTCCAGAACCAGGAATCGTACGCGCAGGGAGTCGCCGCACAGCGGCCATACTACTTCGAGCACGTCGCCGAACTGACCGACCTGGCGATGCGGGAATACGCCACGCTCACGGGCCGTGTCTACAACCGGGCGTCGGGATATCGGCTCGAGGACGCCGAGTACGTCCTGGCGGGGCAGGGCTCGGTCGTACCCAACGCTGAGGCGGTGGCCGACTATCTCCGCGAAGCACGCGGGCTGAAGATCGGCGTGCTGAACATGACGATGTTCCGGCCGTTTCCCGCAGACCTCGTAACGGGTCTTCTGCGCGGGAAGCGCGCGGTCACCGTTCTGGAACGCACGGATCAGCCGCTGGCAGTCGAGCAACCACTCGTGCGCGAGATCAGGGCCGCGATGGCCCAGGGGATGGAGAACTGGCGGGCCGAGAACGGCACCCCCTACGCCGGCCTCCAGCCGGTCTCACCCGAAGAAATGCCCGACTTCTATTCGGCCGGGTTCGGTTTCGGGAGTCGTGATCTACAGCCGGCCGACCTGATTGCAGCTGTCGACAACATGCTGCCCGGCGGGCCGGCTCGTCGGCAGTACTACCTGGGCATCGATTTCATCCACCGCGACACGAAAGCGCCCAAACTCCAGATCTGGCAGGAACAACTCCTCGAAGCGTATCCGGGCATCGGCGATATGGCGCTGTCTGCGGCGGATGACGTGAACCTCCTGCCGGACGACTCGATCTCGCTCCGCATCCATTCGATAGGTGGGTGGGGCGCGATCACGATGGGCAAGAACATCGCACTCACGGCCTTCGAATTGCTCGGCCTGAACGTAAAGGCGAATCCGAAATACGGTTCGGAGAAGAAGGGGCAGCCGACGAACTTCTACGCCACTCTGTCGCGCGAGCCGCTGAAGATCAACGCCGAACTCAGGCACGTGGACGTAGTTCTGTCGCCGGACCCGAATGTATTCCGCAACAGCGATCCCCTCGCCGGACTCGCCGATGACGGCGTGTTCGTAATTCAGAGTGACCGGGAGCCGCAGGAGATCTGGGATTCATTCCCGGCAGCGGCGCGGCGGACGATTGTCGAGCGGCGAATCAAAGTCTATGCGCTCGATGCGTTCGAGATCGCAAGCACCGAGGCCTCCGATGCCGAGTTGCGCTACCGCATGCAGGGCACGGCCTTTCTCGGCGCGTTCTTCCACGTTTCTCCGCTGATGGACCGTGAGAACCTCGACGAAGAGACCCTGTTCGAGGGAATCCGGGCCCAGATGCAGGCGAAATTCGGAAGCAAGGGTGAGCGCGTGGTCGAAGACAACGTGCGCGTGATCCGCCGCGGGTTCGACGAATTGAAGGCCGTTTCTCACGGCGATCTAGGATCCGACGAGCCGGGTGCGCACGTGATGCCGGAGCTGCCGGGCCGTCTCGACGTGCCGGCCGCGCAGCAGGGCGTCGGGAATCCCGGCCGGTTCTGGGAACAGGTGTGCGCGTTCTGTGAAACCACCGGCGAGGACGGAATCGCGGATCCGTTCGCCGCGATCAGCGCGATTCCGGCTGCCACGAGCAGTGTCCGGGATATGACGAACATCCGGTTCGAGATCCCCGAATTCGTCCCCGACAAGTGCACGGGATGCAGCCAGTGCTGGATGCAGTGTCCCGACGCCGCGATACCCGGCGTCGTAAACACAGTGGAAGAGGTCATCGACGCGGCCATCGCCACGGCATCCAACGGCCGGTCGTTCAATCGATTGACGCAGATCTCCGGGCATCTCGGGCGGGAGTCCCGCAAGATCATGCAGGGCGTGCCCTTTACGACCTTCGGCGATGTGCTCACATCGGCCTACGGCAACGTAACGGAGAAGCTCGGCTGGGACGCCGAGCGGCGGAATGCGGTGGACGAAGAGTTCGCGGCCGTCTATCCGCACCTCGCCGAGTTCCCTCTGGCACGGACACGGCCGTTCTTCGACCTGCCAGAATCCCGTGAAAAGGGCACCGGGGGGCTGCTGTCGATCACGGTCAACCCTGTGGCCTGCAAAGGCTGCAACATCTGCGTGGATGTGTGCCCCGAAGGGGCGCTGGTCACGGTGCGCCAGGACGACGAAAATGTCGACCAGTTGCGGCGTAACTGGAATCTGTGGGAGAACCTCCCCGACACGGACGATCGCTACGTAAACATCTCGAACCTCGACGAGGGCATCGGGGTGCTGTCGTCGCTGCTTCTCAAGAAGAAGAACTACGGTTCGATGGCCGGTGGCGACGGGGCCTGCATGGGCTGCGGCGAGAAGACCGCCGTGCACATTCTCGTATCAACCATCGAAGGACTGATGATTCCGCGGGTGGAATCATTCGTCGCCCGTCTCGACGACCTGATCGCGCGACTCGACGCACGGGCGCGCGAGTTGGTCGGCTCGAAAGCGGACGTCGCGGGTCTCGCCGAGGCGGATCAGGATCACGTTGATGTGGCGCTGGATGCGGATTCCGCGGAGCGGCTGCGCCTGCTCAACCAGGCGATCGACGAACTCAAGGATCTTCGCTGGCGCTACATCGAGGGACCGGGAGGCACCGGCCGGGCTCCGATGGGGATCAGCAACTCAACGGGCTGTTCGTCGGTCTGGGGGAGCACGTATCCGTACAATCCTTACCCGTTCCCCTGGGTCAACCACCTCTTCCAGGACGCCCCGTCGATC
>JARFPW010000308.1 GCA_029288095.1 Gemmatimonadota bacterium | reverse complement strand
CCGGAGCCCGACGGATCGTGCGCATGGTCGACGGACAGATCGACGCCGCCGCGTGATTCTTCGTCTTGTCCTCCGTTCGCTGGCACTTCGCCCTGCGCGATCGCTGCTGCTTCTGCTGGGATATGCGCTCGGCGTGGCGGTCATGGTTGCTCTGCTATCGATCGGAGACGCGCTCGTCGAGCAATCGCGCGACAGGGAGCTGCTGCGGGGTGGCGATCTGGTAGTGTTGCCCGCGGGGATCGATCTGGAGACGCTGCGCACCGGAGGCGTGAGTTCCCTCTACTTCACCCTCGAACAGGCCCCATATCTATACCGCGAGGTTCTCACGGGACCGCGCACGGCAGCGGCCGTGGACGCCGTTGCGCCCTGGATAGACGACGAGTTGTTGTACCTGGAGGTGGATGGCGTCGTTACCCCGGTGAGCGCAGCGGGCGAGATCCCGTCCAGGGCCGCAGCCCTGGCTTCACCGGCCGAGGTCGCTGATGGGCTGTGGCGGGACGACCTGGCCGATACCCGATGGATGACGCCGACCGATCGAGACAGGCTGGCAGCAATCGACGCCTTCCATCGGCCGCCCGAAGCCGCGGGTGATACGACCTGGGCGGAGTGGCACTACTTCAGCCTACTGTCGGCTGACAGCGAGGAGTGGCTGTACGTAACCTTTCTCGTCGGCGGTGACATGGCCGGCGACCGGTGGGCCGGTCAGGTGCTGGTGACGCTGACGGGGAATGATGGTGCGGTCCAGCGCTGGCAGCATGACGTGGAGCCACAGGCGATCGACCTGTCGTTCAGCGCCCCCGACGTTCGCCTCGGCGAATCCAGCGTGACGCTGCGCCCGGACGGGACGTACGCCGTGTCCGTTACGGTGCCCGGATTCGTGGCCGAGTTCGATGTCGTTCCCGATCCACGGAAATACCTTTCCGCCGTGGACGTTTCGCCGGGCGACTTCGTATCCGGATATACCGTTCCAGTGCTTCGAGGTACGTCCGACGCCCGCGTGTGCGCAGGGCCGCGGTGCAGCAACTGGCCGCTGGCGCGCGCGTATCACGATCACAACTGGGGCTTCTGGCGGGACGTGACCTGGGACTGGGGCCAGGCGCACGCCGGCGACCTGTCCGTGCTGTACGGCGGAGTAGGCCGCGACGAACCTGGCGAAGCAGCATCCTCTCCCCGGTCTCGCTTCCTGTTCGTATTCGACTCACTAGGCCTGGCCGGCGTGCTCCCGGTCCGGGATATCAGCTACGATTGGGACGAGGGCTCCCCGACGGGGCTTCGTGTGAGGGCGGAACAGGGCGCTTCATGGCTGGACCTCACTGTCAATGTGTCTCATGCAGCCCGTACCGCGCGTACAGAGGCCATCTTCTTTCAGATGCGCGGCGAGGCCCGCGTCGAGGCTGAAATCCAGGGGCGACGACGGACCGAACGGGGAGACGGCTTCTTCGAGACCTGGAGATAACTCGGCGCAGAACGTGCGTGCCTGGGATGTGGAGCTTAGCCCGGGAGACGCGCAATGCAGACACGATTCGAAGGTGAATACCTGAGTGCCACGGCCAGGACACTAGCTCTGATCGCGGTTCTCGCCGCGTTCGTCGTTATGGCGGAAGTCAATATATGGGCGACCTTTACGGAACTTGCCGTGTGGGAAGAATCGTTAGCCACCAACGTGCTGGTCGCTCACGAGGGATCAGCCAGTGCGTACCGAAAAGCCCTGACGGACGGGTTCTTACTTTTTTTCTTTTCAGCGTCGGCCGTTCTGTTTCTTCGCTGGCTGAGCCGCACGGCTCGGAATGCGCGAGCCCTCGGAGCGGTGGGCATGCGATTCGGACCCCGTGCGGCCGTCGGCTGG
The DNA here is from genome assembly GCA_029288095.1 of Gemmatimonadota bacterium. GTDB lineage: Bacteria > Gemmatimonadota > Gemmatimonadetes > Palauibacterales > Palauibacteraceae > JARFPW01. Next base: position 3,152 of record JARFPW010000308.1, on the reverse strand, counting down.
TGGTTCGTGCCGGTGTTCCACCTCTGGAAACCGTTCCAGGTGCTGAAGGAGTTGTTCCAGGCCTCTCACCCGAAGTACCTGGACAACTGGAGACAGGCCCCCGTTCCCCGCCTGCTGTCTCTGTGGTGGGCCCTCTGGGTGGCGTTCCAGGTGACAGTATCACTTTCCCTGATGGCTGATTTCCTGGCCAGTTCGCCGGACCAGGTCTACATGGCGGCCTGGGGGTCAGCCATCGTTGGCGTGTTCGCTGCGCCCCTGGGGGTCGCCGCGGCGATCGGGTCCTGGCGCCTTCGGTCTCTGCAGCGCGCCCGCGCCCGGTGCACGGCTCCAATGCGCGTACGCCAACCCTGGCCAACGCGCTCACAGAGCGACCGGGCGTTGCTGAAAGGATCGCCTTCCTAGCAGCGCGATCAGCGCGAGCAAGTGCACCCGGGTACATCCTCTGCTCGCCGATGCGAGCGCCAGCCTCGACTCTACTCCTACGTGTACCGGAAACCTCGCGCGCCGAGCCAGCCGAAGAACAGGGCGGCGGCGAGCATGGCCGCCAGGTGCGGGACGGCCGCTTCCGCACCACGGCCGAAGCTGATGAGCTGGTGCATGGCGTCCATCGCCCAGCCGGTGGGAAGCAGCAGGGACAGGTCCTGCACCCACCCCGGAGTGATCTCGATGGGCCACCAGCAACCACCGAGAGCCGCGAGCACCATCGACACCAGCAGTCCCACCCCGGTCGCCTGTGTCTGTGTGCTCACCAGGTTGGCCAGGAGGATACCGAGCGACGCGTTCAAGGCCGCCCAGCCAAGCATCACGGCGAAGATCATGTACAGGGCAGAACCCCAGTTCATCCCGAACACGAGGGTGCCGATGACGAATCCGACGCCGATCTGAACGAGCCCCATCGCCATGCGCGCGGTCCATTTGCCAAGCACGACGGCGCCGGGGCTGATCGGGGTCGAGGCGAGCCTCCGTAGGAGGCCCTCCTCGCGCTCCATGACCAGAAGCATGGAGCCAGTGAGAAGGATGATCAGCATCGTGAACATGACCATCATGCCTGGAATCGCCTGCTCATAGCCCACGGGAACCTGCTGGCGCTCGCCTGCCGGCGTGACGTCCAGCGTCAACGCGCGAGGCATCTCGCGGATTTGCTTGAAAAGCTCAGGAGCCGGTTCTCGTCCGCTCTGTCTGGCCACCGCCAGATCCGCGACGACACCGTAGACCGCGCGCGCGATCCGTAGCTCGTCGAACGAGGCGGTGGGCCCTTCGCCGTCGTTCCGGAAGGTCACGGTCTGCTTCTCGCCGGCGAGGACCACCTCCGTGAAGTTCCGCTCGATCGGAGTAGGTACCATCAACCACCGCTCCGGCGGTGCGTCACCCTGCGAGGCCCGCTCCACGGCGAAGTGCTGTTCCTCGAGACGCCGCTCCAACTCACCGACGAGAAAACCACCATCGGCGGCCGCGTCGAGGAATAGCGGGTCGGGTTCACCGGCGGCCCCGCCGGAACCGAGACCCGCGGTAACGGTCCCGATGAAGTAGAAGAACAGGAAGGGCATCGCGAACGTCCACAGAATCGTCTCGCGCTGACGCAGAAGGTACGCGAGGTCCCGTCGAGCGATGAACCAGGCCGAGCGGAGCATGCTAGTCGGCCGTCACGAAGCGCCCTCTGAGGCGTCGCAGGGAGACCCAGAAGAGCACCGCTCCTAAGCCCGCCAGAAGGGCAGCGCTCCTCGAAAAGGCAGCCGGCTCCAGATCGCCCGTGAGTATGTGCTTGAGCTGAACGAGCGCCAGACCATTCGGAGTCCATATCCCCACGTCGCGTATCCAGCCCGGCATGAGTTCGAAGGGGAAGAAGGAACCGCCGACCATGACAAGTGGGAAGAGCACCATCATCGTGAACAGGGAGCCCGCCCGTGGCGTGGACGCCAGGAGCTGAACGAGCAGGAAGAGCGTGTACATTCCTGTACCGGCCAGAGCACACCACAGGACGGCGAGCGGAAGCGCAGCAAGCGAGAGGTCGAACCAAAGCACGCCGATCCCGACTCCAAGGGCCGCGACGAACACCATAAGCGCCGTACCCGCGAGTAACTTCCCACCCAGAAAGAAGGCCACGCTTCGGGGGCTGCTAATGAAGCGTCGGAGTGTCCCCTGCGCTTTCTCCTTCCACACGTCTTCGCTCATGATCTGCGCCACGAAGATCACGGACATGAGGAGGAAACCGGGAAAGAACAGCAGGCCGAAACCGGACGAAGCGCCTTCTTCCTCGTGCCGGCTTTCGTAGTCGACCTGCATCACCGGCGGCAAGGCCACGTCCTGAATGGCAGCCAGTCTCTCGCGAATCTGAACGCTGAGGCTTGCCACCCGAGTGTCGGAGGGAAAGTCGTCGAGGTCGGCGATCTCCTGGATCGGTTCGCCCATCAACTGCTGAAGATAGAAGACCGCCTCTACGAGGATCTCAAGCGCCTCCTCGACAATCTGGGGATGAATGCGCTCGGCGGGGTTCGTGATCAGCTCGAGTCGCGTGGGTCTCTCGTCGAGCAGGGCGTCCTGAAACCCCTCAGGAATAACGAGCAGAGCGGTGGCCTCTCCGTCGTTCATGCGAGCTCGGCCCTCGTCGAGATCGACGTCTTCCGTCGTCAGGATATCACCGCCGGCATTCGACAACAGGTTGCTAACGAACGACTCGTCCAGGTCTGCGACGAGCACCTCTATCTCGAACGCCGGATCGTCCGCCCCACCGATCACGGTGATGAGCGTTCCCACCAGTAACGGAATCCCCGCAAACACGGCGAGAGACAGCGGATCGGCCAGCCGCCGCTTGATGTCTTTGAGGGCGGTGAGTAGCGCGAAACGCACGGTTACTTTCTCAACTCCCGTCCGGTGAGCTTGATGAAGAGTGTCTCGAGCGAAGGTTGTTTCAGCGTGGTCTCACGGACGTCGCACCTCGAGGAAGAGAGGGCGCTGAATATCTCGGGGAGCTTACCGGAGGCGCCATCCGCAGCCAGAATCAGCCGTTCGGCGTCGACTCTGACGTTTTCGACGTCGACGGTACCAGACAGGGCATCGCGAACCGCCGTCGTGTCGAATGCCCCTAACTTCTGCACGAGGTCCCGCTCACCCAACATTTCTCGCAAATCGTCCAGGCTTCGCATGGCGATGAC
>JARFPW010000334.1 GCA_029288095.1 Gemmatimonadota bacterium | reverse complement strand
TGTCTTCGTACCGGCCTGCCCGCTGCATGTAGATTGCGAACCGGTCGCGACCCTTTCCGGTGGTGAAGTACTCGATCCAGCGCTCCACGTGCTCGTTCATCTCGAGCGGGATAGTGTACTCGATCGCGTTGGCCGGACGGTCTGTGAGGCCCAACGGATCGCCTCCGAACAGTGCGAAGAACTCGCGGCGAGTCGCCTCGTCGAGAGTTTCGATCGTCTCCTCGGCATCGATGGCTGCCTGTTCCACCACGGTAGAGTCGATCGCCAGCGGTTCGGCCTCGGCTGCAACCTGGACTGTGACCGGATCGGCGATCGCGTCTCCCGCCAGGTCGGGCGCTGTCTCCGGTACTGCGCCACCGGCACAGGCGGCGACAAACGGCAGAAGCACGACCAGCTGCTGTGACCATCGACTCATTGGCTCCCCTCGCATCATCTCCCTCTCTTCGTCACGTCGCTCCGATACCTCGTCAATCTCAAGAACCGTGCGAGCACCAGAGTTCCGGTCCCTATAGCCTGTAATTCGGGGCTTCCCGGGTAATTACAACGTCATGTGGGTGCGATTCTCGCAGCCCTCCGGACGTGATCTTTACAAATTCCGTATCGTTTTTCAGGGCTGCGACGTCCCCGGCACCGCAGTATCCCATGCCGCTTCGGAGACCACCGATCAACTGGTACAGCGTATCCGCGACCGGACCCTTGTAGGGTACCCGCCCTTCGATTCCCTCCGGCACCAGCTTGCGCGGGACCAGGGAGTCCTGGAAGTAGCGGTCCGCCGAGCCCTCCTCCATCGCCGACAGGGATCCCATTCCGCGGATCACCTTGAAACGCCGGCCTTCCAGCAGGAACGCCTCTCCGGGGCTTTCCTGAGTCCCGGCCAACATCGAACCAAGCATGCATGAACTCGCGCCGGCGGCCAGCGCTTTCACGATGTCGCCGGACTGCTTGATTCCTCCATCCGCGATCACGGGCGTGTCGGCCGCTCCCCGAACCGCGTCGATAATTGCCGTTACCTGCGGCACTCCGACACCCGTCACTACGCGAGTCGTACAAATTGATCCCGGTCCGACACCGACCTTCACCGCGTCCACACCCCGCTCGGCGAGCGCCCTGGCACCATCGACAGAAGCCACGTTGCCGGCCACGAGTTGGACCTCTCCGAGTTCCGCCCTCGCGCGTTCGACCGCCTTAAGAACCCCGTCCGAGTGTCCGTGTGCCGTGTCGACGACCACCACGTCGCACCCGGCCGCTACCAGCTCTCTAGCCCGTTCGAGTTCAACGACCGAGGTACCTGCGGCTCCGCCGACAAGCAGGCGTCCGTGCTCATCCTTGGAGGCGTTCGGATGGGAGCGGCGCTTGAAAATGTCCTTCACGGTGATCAGACCCCGAAGCATTCCGTCATCGTCGACGACTGGAAGTTTCTCGATCTTGTGGCGCCGCAGGATGTCCTCGGCTCCTTCGAGGGAGGTCCCGACCGGGGCCGTCACCAGTCCTTCGCTCACCATCGCGTCGGAAACCCTCCGATCGAGGTCCGTCTCGAACACGAGGTCCCGATTCGTGATGATCCCGACGAGGCGCCCATCCGCATCGACCACGGGCACGCCGCTGATCGAGAACTCCCGCATCATCGATGTCGCCTCGCGGAGGGTTGCGTCCGGGCCCAGCGTGATCGGATCCAGGATCATCCCGCTTTCCGAGCGCTTCACCCGATCGATCTGAGCTACCTGCTCATCTATCGACATGTTCTTGTGGATGATCCCTATTCCACCCTCGCGGGCCATCGCGATCGCCATCTGGTGTTCGGTCACCGTGTCCATGGCGGCCGAAACGAGGGGGCTCGCGAGGCGGATGCCGCGCGTGAACTGGGAGGAGACATCTACGTCGGCGGGATGGACGGTAGAGTGCCGCGGGACGAGCAGGACGTCGTCGAACGTGAGAGCATCGCGGATCGCCTGATTATTCATCGCGATACGGTAGGCGGCCGACCCGGGGGCGTCAACCTGATTAGCGGACCTATTCCACTACGATCTCGCGGGATTCCGGAGGTTCCTTCGAGGGCTCCGGCGCGGAAGGCTCGGGACGGCCACCCTCGAGTTCCACGAGAAACTCGCGACCGGCTTCCCGGAAAGTGCCGAGTACGCGGTCAGCCGTGCCCATGACCTTCATCGTCTCGCGCAGAGCCCGGGCGGGAACTTTGCCTTTTCGCATCGTGCCCTGCACCAGCTCACCGAAACGCTGGAAGGGAGTCGCGACTCCATCCCGGTCGGAGTAGCGGCTTCTCAGGAAGTTGATGTAATCGAGAACCTGGTAGGCCTTGTCATCCGGCAGCCCTTCCAGCTTCCGCCAGATCTCTTTCCGCAGAATCTCGTTCATCGGTCTCCCCCGGTCGTGTCACCGATGGTTCGTTTCGGGGATGCAGCGAATCCCCGATCTCCAACCCCAGTGTCTCCTTCATTCGCACCTGCGCGCAGAAAGTTTCAGTCCACAGGGTACGAACGTACCGCCATATCAGAACAAGATGCGCGAGGATGGCCAGCGTGAACAGCACGGTGGAGGCCCAGTGCGTGACGACGGCGGTGCCGCCGACGGGACGTCGGCGTTGCAGGACGAGCCCCGGGACTCCACCATGGCGATGTGGCCGGTCAAGTCCGAACACACAGCTTGTGGCGGCAGCCCAGGAGGCTCGCGATGGCACATCTTCCTTTGCGCTCGCTCGAGAATTCAGCGGGCGCCCGCGCGGCGCTTGACGTCGGAGTCGACCCGATTCGCCGCGAGCATCGCTAGTGACACGGCGTCCGCTAGCTCTCGTCACGGGGGGCGCTGTGCGTGTGGGCCGCGCGATCGCAGAGGCGCTTGCCTCGGCGGGCTACGACCTGATGCTGCACTACCATTCGTCGGAAGCCGAGGCGTCGACCGTCGCTCACGCGATTGGCGAGCGGGGGCCGCGTGTCGAGATCGTACAGGCCGATCTGTCGGATCCGGAGCAGATCGCGCGCCCGTTCGACGCCGCGGAGAAAGCGTTTGGAAGCATCGATCTGCTGGTTAATAGCGCCGCGATCTTTCCGCGCGTCGATCCACGAGAAGCTACTCACCTCGACTGGGATCGAGTGTTCGCGTTGAACGCGCGAGCCCCATTTCTGTGCGCGCAGCAGGCGGCCCTCCGCATGGAACCGGAAGGCGGCGCGATCATCAACATAGTGGACACGGGCGCCACCGAAGCCTGGCCGAGCTACGTCCCCTACGTAGCCAGCAAGGCTGCGCTAGCCAGTCTCACCCGAGGTCTCGCAGCCGCATTTGCCCCGCACATCCGGGTGAACGGGGTGGCGCCCGGCGCCGTGCTGTTGCCGGACGGTGAGGATGACGAGACTGGACGGAGTGCAGCGGCGCGTCGAACCGTTCTCGGTCGTGTTGGAAGCGCCACCGACGTGGCTGATGCCGTCGTATACCTGGCGGGCGCGAGGTACGTGACGGGAGTGATTCTACGCGTGGATGGCGGTCAACACCTCAAAGGGCCGCGAACGGCAGGCTGACCCGCAAGCAGGCGCCCTTCGACTCGGTTGGTTCGACGTGCAGCGTACCCCCAGCTGCGGCGACGAGCCTCGCGCTGATTGACAGGCCGAGGCCGTGGGTCCAGCCCCTTGTCTCCGCGAACGATTCGTCCGTCAGTGCTCCGCGCAGGGCGTTCCGGATCCGCTCGATATCCGCGTCTGCTCCGCTGTCCGTCACGGAAGCTTCCAACGTACCGTCGGGCCCGTCCCAGACGTCCAGGCGAACCGTCCCCCCATCGGGCAGGATCTGAGCGGCGTTCGAGACGAGGTTCAGTAGAACGCGGTTGAGGATCTGCGCATCGCCGGTACGCGGATTCGTCTCCGTGCGGTGCACCTCGAAATCGACCTCATGATAAGCGAGCCGTGGACCTACGAGGCTCTGTACGTCCTCCACCACTGC
>JARFPW010000170.1 GCA_029288095.1 Gemmatimonadota bacterium | reverse complement strand
CAGCTGGAAGCGTATCCGTGGGAGGATGTCGCGGCGAAGTACCCGGTAGGCAGCCGGGTCCGCGGCCGCGTGGTCTCGATCACCAACTATGGTGCGTTCATCGAGCTGGAGAAGGGCGTCGAGGGGCTTGTTCACATCTCCGAGATGAGCTGGACCCGCAACGTCCGTCACCCCTCGCAATTGCTGTCTATCAACGACGAGGTCGAGTGCGTCGTCCTGAGGGTCGACGAGGAAGAGAAGAAGATCTCGCTCGGCATGAAGCAGACGGAGGAGGACCCGTGGCTGGCTCTCCCGGCCAAGTATCCGCCGGCCTCGAAGATCACCGGGATCGTCCGAAACCTCACGTCGTTCGGTGCATTCGTGGAGGTCGAACCCGGAATCGACGGCCTCGTGCATATCTCGGACATGAGCTGGACGCGCCGCGTGCAGCATCCTTCGGAGATTGTCAGGAAGGGCGAAGAGGTCGAGGTGGTCGTACTGAATATAGACCCCGACCAGAAGCGCATCTCGCTAGGTCTCAAGCAGACGAGCGAGGACCCCTGGTACGATCTTGCCCAGCAGTATGTGCCCGCCACCGAGTGGAGCGGCTCGATCGTACGCTTGCTCGACAAGGGGGTTGTCGTTGACCTCGGACAGGACGTCGAGGGCTTCGTGCCAGTCAGTCAACTGGGCGTCGAAGAGGAACTCGAAGACCCGGCAGCCAAGTTCGTCGAGGGGGACCAACTCGACTTACAGGTCATCGAATCTGATCCCATCAATCGGCGCATCGTCCTGGCGGTGACCGCACTCTCGGACGAGATCAAGGAGCGGCCGCTGAGGGAAGTGGTTCGCCCGTCGGCTTCTGAGGATGGGGAGGGTGCCACTGAAGGTTCCCCTGACGCCGAGGTCGCCGATACTCCGGAGGCCGAAGCGGAGGCCGAGGTGGAGGAGACTCCCGAAGCGGAAGCCGAGGTTGAGGAAGTCGAAGCGGAAGCCGAGGTGGAGGAGGCTCCCGAAGCTGAAGCCGAGGTGGAGGAATCCTGATCCGGTTGATCATGGACTCCGTGAGATTCGATCGAAAGGGTCCGGCCCCAGGGTGCGGGCCCTTTCGCGCATCGGCACCGTCGCGATCGCTCATCCTGCTGCTGACGTGCCTGGCCGGTTCTGCGTGCGCCGGTCGCGAGCCTGTTGGCGGTCCGTCCACACCGGTCATCGCCGCGCCCGCGGATACGATGGCCGACGTAGGGCCGGAAGCGATCGCCCTTGGCGAAGCCGAGACCGCCTGGGTTAGCGGGAGCCTGGACTCGGCGATCGCGATGGTAGACTCACTGGACGCCTCCTGGATCGTCAGGCCGGAGATCTCCGCTGATCTGGTAAGACGGCTGGTCCGACTCCTTCAGGTGCGGGCGGCTGACGACCGGGCCGTGCATCAACTCCTCTACCATCCGGCTGCTCTGGATGACGAGTGGCGCGGAATCCTGAGAACGGTCGTCGGCGGACTGTCGCTGGCTGAACTCGAGCGTCAGGCGAGGCGCATCACGTCTGATGCAAGAGCGTCGGGGACGGTTCGGGCCGAGCTAGTCAGGGCGCTCGCACTGTCGGGTGACCGTGCCGGCGCGGACACGTTGGCGGCCGATCTGGAGGACTCGGATCTCGATCGTCCCGATCGAGAGAAGGTCGAGGACGTGATAGCGGGCCGCGTACCGACCGGAGACCGCGGCATCCGCCTCGGGGTCATCGTACCGCGTACCGGAGGCTTCGCATCCGTCGGAGAGGAAATCCTGGACGGTGTGCGGCTCGCCGCAGCGAGGTACGAGCGCGAGGCAGGGTACGCGGTCGAACTTGTAGTGATTGACGAGGCGCTCGAGGGAGAGGACTCGGGGTTCGGCGTGGCACGGCTTGAAGCCCAGGACGTGGCTGGAATCATCGGTCCAATCCGTTCCGGGGCGCTGCGCTCGGCGGCGGCGGCGCGGACACGTGCCGGCACCCTGCTCATCAGTCCGACCGCATCCGAAGACTCGGCGCTGGCACCTCACGCCTATTCGATCTGGGCGCGGGAGCGACGCGACAGGGCGGTCGCAGAGACGCTGGGGAGATGGCTGGCTTCCTCACTCGAGCCGGCACGCGTCGCGTCCCTGCATCCGGCGAACGAGAACGGGATCCGCCGGTCGGAGATGTTTCGAGACATCATCCAGGCTGCCGGTTTCGAGTGGGCGGGGAGCCGGTCGTACGAGCCGGACTCGACCACGTTCGAACTCGAAATCCGAGAACTGACGGCGCTCGACCCGGACGTCGTGTTCGTCGTCGCAGACGGGCCGCGCCAGGTGCTCCAGATTGCCCCGCAACTTCACTTCTATGGGCTGCGAGGCAGGATCGCGCTGGTTAGCGAGGACTGGACGCATCCAATGGTCCTGAGGCGCCTCGACGCCACGTTTTCCGACTACAGAGTGTCGGCCACGTATCTCGAGCGCGATGGAAACTCCGAGTGGAGCGCCTTTGCGGCGGCCTGGGACCGGACACACCGGCGCGCCGTCCCCGACAATGCGTTCGCCGCGCTCGGATATGACGCCGGCCTCCTCCTGCTGCGAGGAATTCCCGATCCCGGCCTCGTACGGGCAGGAGCAGTGGCGCGCCAGGTGGCCCGGATGCGGGAGCTCCAGGCGGCCACCGGCAGGTTCTCGTTCGATCCTGAATCGCGCCGCATCGTGCGGTCGACCAGGATCAGGATGTTGCTGGACTCCCGTCTGGTCGAACCGGATCCTCCGGCGATCGTCGAATGGTCGCTGGAGGCGAGGACGCAAGAGGAGGAGAGGTTGCGGAAAGAGGCCGAGGAGGAGCTGCGGCAGCGCCGCGGTGCACCGTGAGCGCGCGCGAGGAGCTGGAGCGCCTGCGGGCCGAACGGCAGCGGGTGTTGGAGGCGGGCGGAGCCGAACGGCTGCAGCGGCAGCACGATCGAGGCAAGCTGAGCGCCCGCGAGCGGCTGGACGTGCTCCTCGATCCTGAATCGTTCGTCGAGCTGGACAGGTTCGTCGAGCACCGCTGCTCTGATTTCGGGCTCGACGAGCAGAAGATCCCGGGTGACGGCGTGGTGACCGGGTACGGGCAGATCGACAACCGGCTCGTGTTCGTATTCAGCCAGGATTTCACGGTGTTCGGAGGATCGCTCTCCGAAGCTCATGCTGAGAAGATCTGCAAAATTGTCGATCTGGCCGTGGCGAATGGTGCTCCCGTCATCGGCTTGAACGACTCTGGCGGTGCCAGGATCCAGGAGGGTGTCGCGTCGCTTGGGGGTTACGCAGAGTTGTTTCTGCGGAATACGCTCGCCTCAGGCGTAGTTCCCCAGATCAGCGTCATTCTCGGCCCGTGTGCTGGAGGCGCAGTGTATTCACCGGCGATCACGGATTTCGTGTTCATGGTGGATGGCATCAGCCACATGTTCGTGACTGGTCCCAATGTCGTGAAGACGGTTACGCACGAGGATGTCAGTTTCGAGGACCTCGGCGGGGCGCGCGTCCACGGTGCGGTTTCCGGAGTTGCGCACTTCACGCGGCCAACGGAACTGGATTGTCTCCGCTCCGTGCGCGAACTGGTCTCCTATCTGCCGTCGAACAACACCCAGAATGCTCCCGTCGTTGAGACGGAGGATCCGGCCGATCGGGCAGACGAGGAACTGCTGGACGTAATCCCGGATTCTCCTTCGCAGCCGTACGATATGCATGACGTGATCCGGTGCATCGTCGACGACCGATCCTTCCTGGAGGTGCATGCCGGGTTCGCCGGGAATCTGTTGACCGGCTTCGCCAGGCTGGGTGGAAGCGCGGTAGGGATTATCGCCAATCAACCGGCGGTCCTGGCCGGCGTGCTAGACATCGAGTCGAGTCGCAAGGGAGCACGGTTCGTCCGATTCTGCGACGCGTTCAACATCCCCCTGGTCACGCTCGAGGATGTCCCGGGATTCCTTCCGGGGGTCCGGCAGGAACACGGTGGGATCATCGTGCACGGAGCAAAGCTCCTGTACGCCTACTGTGAGGCAACGGTTCCCAAGCTGACGGTGATTACGCGCAAGGCATACGGTGGCGCATACGACGTGATGTCCTCGAAGCACATCAGGGGCGACCTGAACTTCGCCTGGCCCACCGCGGAGATCGCAGTCATGGGACCCAAGGGCGCGGTCGAGATCCTGTACCGGAAGGAACTGGCCGATGCCGAGAATCCGGAGGAACGAGCCGCCGAACTCGAGGCCGATTTCCGTGAGAAGTTCGCGCACCCGTACCTGGCGGCGCGCCGTGGGTATCTGGATGACGTCATCGACCCTCGTGAAACGCGCGCCCGTCTGATTTCGGGGCTCGCAATGCTGAGCGACAAACGCGACCGCAACCCACCCAAGAAGCACGGCAACATCCCCCTCTGATGACCCTCCAGAAGGTGCTGATCGCAAACCGCGGTGAGATCGCAGTCAGGATCGCCCGTGCATGCCGTGAATTGGGGATCCGATCCGTGGCAGTGTATTCCGAGGCGGACCAGGGGGCTCCGCACGTGGTGGCGAGTGACGAGGCTGTACTCATCGGGCCTGCCCGCGCGTCCGAAAGTTACCTCGACGTGGATCGCCTGCTGAACGCCTGCTCCGCGGTCGGGGCGGACGCCGTTCACCCCGGTTACGGGTTCCTCGCCGAGAACGCGGAGTTCGCGCACGGCGTCGAACAGGCCGGGCTGACGTTCATCGGTCCGCCGGCCGCCGCGATCGCTGAGATGGGCGACAAGACGGTGGCCCGAAGGCGGATGACGGACGCGGGCGTGCCGGTCGTCCCGGGGTCGACGGAGCCTCTGGCAACGGGTGCCCTGGCCCTGGAAGCCGCTGAACTTGCCGGCTTTCCCGTGCTTCTCAAGGCGGCAGCGGGGGGAGGAGGCAAGGGGATGCGCATCGTCGACAGGGCGGAGGAGCTCGAGCGAGCTTTCGACGCCGCGTCGCGCGAAGCCACCCAGGCGTTCGGAGACGGCCGGGTATACGTGGAGAGGTTTCTCCAGGACCCCCGTCACATAGAAGTGCAGATCCTCGCAGACGGCCACGGGACGGTACTTCACCTCGGGGAACGTGAGTGCTCGATCCAGCGACGTCACCAGAAACTCGTCGAGGAAGCGCCGGCACCGAATCTCGATGACGATGTGAGATCACGGCTCGGCGATGTCGCGTGCGCGGCGGCGCGGGCTGTCGATTATGTGGGAGCCGGAACAGTGGAGTTCCTGCTGGAGGACGGTGAATTCTACTTTCTCGAAATGAACACGAGGATTCAGGTGGAGCATCCCGTTACGGAACTCGTGACGGGTGTCGACATCGTGCAGTGGCAGCTGCGGATCGCCGGCGGCGAGAAACTCGAGCTCCCCGAGTCGGTGGCAGTCCCGGATGGTCATGCCATCGAGTGCCGGATCAGCGGGGAGGATCCCTATGCCGGATTTCTGCCTTCCACGGGGACGATCCGCGAGCTCGAGGTGCCGGGTGGGCCGGGGGTGCGATGGGATGGTGGCATCGCGCCGGGAACCGAGGTCGGACTTGAATACGACCCGCTGCTCGGAAAGCTCATCGTCCACGGGAAGACCCGACTTGCGGCCATAGCTCGCATGCGGCGGGCGCTCGACGAACTCGCGCTGCACGGCGTCCGGACGACGATTCCGTTCCACCGTGCGGTGATGGATGAGCCTGACTTTCGGGCGGGCCGGGTGTCCGTCCGGTATGTGGAGCGGCACCCGCAGCTCACAGACGGTCTCGCCGGCTGGTCTCCGGATGCAGCTCTCGCGGCGGCATCGATCCTGGAGCATCGCTTTCGCGACACGGCCTCACCGGGGGCTGTGCGCCCGGGCCGGACACAACACACGGAGCGCAGCGCCTGGCAGCGCCGATTCGAGGCGGACGAGTGAGCACCAGCGCGCCGCCCGCGTTGACCGAGCTCGAGATCCACGCGATTGCAGCGGGAGGTGATGGCGTCGGCCGGGACGAAACCGGTCGCGTCGTCTTTGTGCCGCTGACCGCTCCCGGTGACCGGGTGCGGGTCCGGATTCTGACGTCAAAGCCCCGGTGGGCCCGAGGCGAGCTTTGCGAGGTGCTCAGCGCGGCCGAGACGCGGCGTGCTGCGCCGTGTCCGGTGTTTGGGACCTGCGGCGGCTGCCGGCTTCAGCATCTTCCAGAGGACGCCCAGGCTGAAGCCAAGCGCGGATTCGTCCAGGACGCCCTGCGACGCATTGGCGGCATCCATTGCGTGGTGCCGGACACGGTGCGTGCGGGGTCGTCATTCGAGTACCGAAATAGAATCACTCTGACGGCCCGGGCATCCGACATTGGGTATCGAGCGCTTGGCGATCCCCGACGCATCGTCCCGACGCCTGACTGCCTGCTCGCGGAGGCGCCCGTCCGCGCGGCCGTCGAAGACCTCTCAGCGACGGCCGACTTGCCGACGGGAGGGGAACTGCGGGTGACGGTTCGAGCGAGTTCGAGGGGCCGGGTGGCACTGGTCGTGGATGGGGGCACGGCCCCCGGCGGCCCATCCGCTCTGGCACAGCGCCTGGGTGGGCTCGAAAGCTATTGGTGGCGGGATGCGGAGGGCCGCGACCGTCTGTTGTTCGGCGCGCCGACGTTTCGCGAATCCTGGCAGGGCGTGGACTTTGACCTCTCTCCGCGAGTCTTCCTACAGTGCAATCGTCAGGTCTCCGCGGCCATGGACACCTGGCTCGATGAGCGTGTCGGGTCGCCCGCGGGGCGGCGGTTGGTGGACCTCTACGCAGGTGTCGGCGCCCGGGCGATACGCTGGGCGCAACTCGGGGGACACGTCGTCGGGTGCGAGGTCGATGCGTCGGCATGCGAGGCCTGCCGGGGGGCGGCCTCCCGGACAGGCAGCACTGTCGAGATCGTGTGCGGACGAGCCGAGGATCATCCCGAAGTGCTCGATGGCGCTGATACTGTGATCGTGAACCCCCCGAGGGCGGGACTCACGGAGCCGGTGCGAGCCGCGCTGGTTGCCTCGGAAGTTCGCCGGATGGCCTATGTGAGCTGTGATCCGGCCACGTTGGCCCGTGATCTGAAGTCGATGGCCTCTGCCTTCGTCGTACGTGAGGTTCAGCCCTTCGACGCATTCCCGCAGACCGCACACGTCGAGACGATTGCCTGGCTGCAGAGGGCCCGGCCGGACAGCCCACAATGAAGTACCATGCGAATTCGGGAGGTGGGGAGCGTCTGGTCGAGCTGAGCCCCGGTGAAGTCACGCTCGACGGTGTCTCCGAGCCGTGCGAGCTGGAGAGTCTGGCCACGGGCGGGCGGTTCCTGCTGAGGTTTCGGGGTCGAATGGTCCATGGCTACGGTCTGCGGTCGTCGCGCGGGTGGGAGATAGGTCTGGATGGCCGGGTCTTCGAGGTCCGTGTCGAGGATGAACGGGCGCACCACATTCGCGAGCTGGCGGCCGTATCCACTCCCATGGCACTGGGATCCGAGATTCGAGCTCCGATGCCCGGTCTGATCGTCCGAGTCACCGTTGAGGAAGGGCGGTCCGTAGATGTTGGTGAGAGCCTCGTGGTGATGGAGGCGATGAAGATGGAGAATGAGTTGCGGGCGGAGTCGGCGGGCGTCGTATCAGAGATTCACGTCCGGCAGGGAGCGACCGTCGATCGTGACGATCTCCTGATCACAATCGGCCCAGAAAACACATGATATGAATGACCTGAGTAACGAACACACAACGACATCCGGGGTTCCGATCGAGCCGTCGTATGGGCCGCTGGACGGCGATGTATTCGACCCGTCGGCGGACCTCGCAGCGGCCGGAGACTTTCCGTTCACTCGCGGGATCCACGCGGACATGTATCGGGGCCGACTATGGACGATGCGGCAATACGCTGGCTTCGGCACTGCCGAGAATACGAACCGGCGCTTCCGGTACCTGTTGGACGCCGGGCAGACAGGGCTGTCGGTCGCCTTCGATCTTCCGACGCAGATGGGCCTCGACTCGGACGATCCCATGGCGACCGGAGAAGTAGGTCGGGTGGGCGTTGCCATCGACAGCCTCGAGGACATGGATGCGCTATTCGATCAGATTCCACTGGATGGCGTGTCGACGTCGATGACGATCAACTCGACCGCGTCCATACTTCTTGCTCTCTATGTAGCACTCGCAGACGAGCGTGGGATATCTCGCGAGCGCCTGTCCGGAACGGTACAGAACGACATTCTCAAGGAGTTCGTTGCGCGCGGCACGTACATATATCCGGTTGAGCCAAGCCTGAGGCTGGTTACGGACGTGCTCGCCTATTGCGGGTCGGATGTACCACGCTGGAACAGCATTTCAATCAGCGGCTACCACATGCGGGAAGCGGGAGCGACCGCAGCGCAGGAGCTGGCGTTTACCCTGGCGAACGCCCGGGCATATGTGCGTCGGGCGATCGGAGCCGGACTGGACATCGAAGCGTTCGCCCCGAGGCTGAGCTTCTTCTTCGCCGCCCACAACGATCTGTTCGAAGAGGTGGCGAAATTCCGTGCGGCGCGCCGGATCTGGGCGCGCCTGATGGCTGACGAATTCGGTGCCTCGGTGCGGAGCTGTCGGTTGCGGTTTCACACGCAGACCGCGGGCTCGACTCTCACAGCGCAACAACCGCTCAACAACGTCGTGCGGGTCACCGTCCAGGCGCTTGCCGCGGTGCTCGGGGGTACACAATCGCTGCACACCAACGGATATGATGAAGCGCTGGCGCTACCCTCGGAGGAGGCCGCCCGCCTTGCGTTGCGCACTCAGCAGGTACTCGCCGAGGAATCCGGTGTGGCGGTTACAGCCGATCCGCTTGGCGGCTCCTACTACATAGAGGCACTCACCTCCGAGCTCGAGCGTGTCGCGCGCGGCTACCTCGACCGAATCGAGGAGCTGAGTGACGCGGGCGATGCCATCACCTTCATGGCGGATGAAATCCACGCGGCGGCCTATCGCCATCAACTTGAAGTCGAGAGCGGGGAGCGCCGAATCGTCGGGGTGAACGTGTTTGAGCAGTCCGGCGCGGCGCCCGACCTCGAATCGCCGTCGTACGACGAACTGGAGACCGCCCAGAAGAACCGACTGGCGCGCGTGCGTGCTCAGCGCGACGATGCCGTCGTCGAGGGCTGCCTTGCGGGAGTCGCCGAGGTTGCTGCGGGAAGCGGCAATCTGATGCCGTCAATTATCGAGGCGGTCAAGGTGCGGGCGACAGTAGGCGAAATCAGCGGCGTCCTGAAGGACTGCTGGGGCCGATATCAACCGAGCTGAAGCGCAGGAGAGCGAACACATACATGCCTACCTACGAATACCGGTGCACACAGTGCGGTCACGAGTTCGAGCACTTTCAGAAGATGAACGATGAGCCCCTCGGCGAGTGCCCTGACTGCACAGGCGACGTGCAACGCCTGATTTCGAGCGGAGGCGGTCTGTTGTTCAAGGGTACCGGCTTCTATGCCACGGACTACCGGTCTGGATCTCCGCCCGACGCGGGCGCGCCGTCGGATTCAGGCGGCGGCGAAAACAAGTCCGAGACGAAGTCCGCGGCGAAGTCAACCGAGAGTTCCGAGGGAGCATCCAGCAGTGGGTCAAAGGACGAATGAGACAGAACTCAGCCGTCCTGACCGGTGTTGCCGCGCTCCGCGAGGAACTGGAGCGGGCGGTCGTCGCGATCGGTGCCACACCCGGGTTCGAAGTTAGAATCGAACGTCCGGCGGACCTGGAGCACGGGGACCTGGCCTCAAACGTCGCTCTGGCGCTGGCCGGCCAGATGGGTCGTGCGCCACGGGAGATCGCGGAAGCGATTGCCGCCGAGTTGGACCGGAATCGAGCAGGGGTCGTTTCCGTCGCTGTCGCGGGGCCCGGCTTTCTTAACTTCCGGCTCGACGACCGACAGGTCTGGGACGGGCTCGTCGCGGCGCTCGCTGCAGGAGATCGCTGGGGCCGTTCGGAGGCCGCCGAACCGGCGAAGGTGAACGTCGAATTCGTGAGCGCGAACCCGACGGGTCCATTGCACGTGGCGCACGGACGGGGCGCGGCCATCGGTGACGCCGTAGCGTCGCTGCTCGAATGGACGGGCCATGCGGTCGTGCGCGAGTTCTACGTGAATGATGCAGGCCGGCAGATCGACTTGCTCGGAGAATCGGTCGAGGCCCGCTTCCAGGAGGCCCGCGGCGTGGACGCGGTGGTCCCTGAGGGTGGATACCAGGGAGCCTACGTGGTGGACGTGGCCGAGCAGATCGCGGAGGCCCGGGGCGAAGATCGGCTGCTGGCGATGGACGGGACGGCCAGAACGAAGCTGTTCTCCAGGGAAGCTTCGGACATCCTGCGTCGCGAACAGCAGGAGGATCTGAGCGCATTCGGGATCCGCATGGATGTGTTCGTCAGCGAGAGCTCAATATTCGAGTCCGGCCAGGTGGACGCGTTGCTCGAGCGGCTGGATGACGATGCACACGCGTATCGAGCTGACGGCGCCCTGTGGCTGCGGACCAGCCAGTTCGGCGATGACAAGGAGCGGGTTCTCCTCAACAGCGATGGCTCCCATACCTATTTCGTGTCGGACATCGCGTATCACCAGGACAAGCGCCGGCGCGGTTACGATCATGCGATCGATGTCTGGGGCGCCGATCACCACAGCCACGTTCAGCGAATGCAGGGAGCCCTGGAAGCCGTCGGC
>JARFPW010000324.1 GCA_029288095.1 Gemmatimonadota bacterium | reverse complement strand
GTAGAGGGCTCTGCGCATGGCATCCAGCGGAGCTTCGACGCCGAACCAGTGCGGATAACAGGCGGCGCCCTGCTGGAGCAACACCTCCCGACCGTCGATCCACTCGATTCCGGCGGCATCGGCGGCGAGGACCCAGTTGGTCCGCTGGTGCCCGTACACCAGGTCGAGGATCAGACCCGTCGACACCCTACCAAAGCTGGCCGGCAACGGATCTCCGTCGCGAAGGCCAAGAGACGTGGCGTTGATGATCACGTCCCACACGCCGGTCGGGCTATCCTCCATCCATTCCGCGGGAACGTCGATCGTGCGCAAACGGGCCGCCAGATCGCGCGCCCGCCAACCCGTGCGGTTGACGATCCCTACACTCGAGGCGCCAAGCTGGGTGACCGCCAGCGCGGCAGCCCCGGCGGCTCCTCCGGCGCCGAGTACCAGAACCCGCCCGGGCGAGCGACTCGCCAGATGAGCATCGAGGGCACGGCAAACGCCCTCAACATCAGTGTTGTCACCGGCCATGACACCCGCCTCGATCTCCCAGAAGCAGTTGCAGGCCCCGAGGGCAACGACCGTGGCGGACGGCTCGTCTACCTCTGAGGCCGCCACACTCTTGTGCGGGATGGTGACGTTTCCCCCACCCGAGGCGGCGAGACGACGCATCTCCGGACCGACCGCACCGGGTTCATCGGCGGGTATCCGGATGGGGTCATAGCCGGCGTCGGCACCGATCGCGGTGAATCCCGCACGATGCATGGCCGGCGACAGGGAGTGGGCGACGGGATCGCCGATCAGGCCGAAGGTCCTCACTCAGGCACTCCCCGTTGCACCGGAGAGTCGCTCGAGCATTGCCTCGACAGCCTGCACGAGCTCCGACCACACGCGCTCGTACTCCTCGACGGTGCCGCCATACGGATCCTCGATGCCCATGCCCGCTCGCGGATTCTCGGTTTCCAGGAATCCGGTAATCGGAACGGTCGGCAGATCGGGCGCCTGCCGGCGGACGGCGTCGACATGCCCGTGGGTCATCCCGAGGACCAGATCCGCCCACTCCAAGGCTTCCCGATCCAATAGCGTGGCGCGATGGTCGGATAGATCCAGTCCATGTTGTGCCGCGACTGCCTGGGCTGCCGCAGAAGCAGGACTTCCCGCGGGAGCGAACACGCCGGCCGACCGAAACTCAAGTTCCTGTCCACGCGTCAGAGCCGCCGAACGCGCGATTACTTCGGCCATCGGGCTCCGACACGTGTTACCGGAGCACACGAACAGCAGCCGTGAAGCCCTCACGACAGGACGCTCAGAATCCGGTGGCTCGATACGGCCCCCTCCCGGAGGACTTCCCAATCCTCGCCGACTTTCACCAGGGTCGAAGCCGGTGATCCCGGCAGTGATCCGACGTCGAGCAGGAGAACGGGTAGGCCCGCCGAAGGCATACTGTGGAGGACACTTCGCGCCTCCGCGCCGGACGTTGCCGCGGGTGCTCCGGCGAGGTTTAGACTCGTCGAGCTGACCGGTCCGGCCCAGCAGCCGAGAACCTCCCGCGTGACCGGGTGCGCTTCCGCACGGATCGCCACGCCGGCCGCGGATCCGTCATCCAGCACCAGAGTGAGCGGGCCGGGCCAGAACACCTCGGCCAGCCGATCCGCCAAGCGCGTCCACCGGACATGCGGGAAGTGTGCTCGTGCGGCGGCGACATCAGCGACCAGATATACGAAGCCGGTCTTATCAGCTCGGTCCTTCACACGTGCGAGACACGACTCGACATCCTTCCGCAACGCACCGCCCAGCCCATAGACTCCGGTCGTCGGATGGGCGAGCAGGCCTCCGAGCGAAAGGTGCTGAGACACATCCTGCGCGATGGCCTGGAGTCCCAGCCAGCCGTCGTCCTCGGCGCGACCGATCGTCCGGACCTCGAAGTCCATCAGGCACCGTCCGCTGGACGCACGCGGCCCGTGGCGACGAGCCATTCTGCCAACGCCAGATCCTCGGGATGCGTGATCTTGAACGCCCACCGCTCCCCCGGAATCGTCTGCACCGCGATTCCGGCCTGTTCGCAGAGAGCAGCGTCGTCAGGCGCGTCCTGCCCCGATCGGTCTGCCGCCTCGTGCAACCGCCTGATCTCCTCGAGCAAAAACACCTGGGGCGTCTGAGCCGCGCGGAGTATCGACCGATCGAGCGTTCGTGAGATCGTGGCTTCACCCGGCGTAAGTTGCTTCACGGCATCTACGGGTTCGAGAACCGGGATCACGGCACCATGAGTCCGAGCCGACAACAGCAAACGACGCACGAGGTCCTCCGATGCGAACGGCCGCGCCGCGTCATGAATGAGCACCAGCCGAGCATCGCCGGCGGCCTCCAACCCGCATCCCACCGAGCTCCTCCTGGTGGGGCCGCCCGGAACGATCAAAGCCCCGTACTCAGCGAGCCAGCCGGGCGGAGCCGTAGCCAGCTCGGCCGGCAGGACGACCACGAGGCTGTCGACTTCGGGATGCGATGCGAACAGCCGACAACTCCAGGCGAGAAGGGGTAAGTCTCCCAGCTGACGAAACTGCTTTGGCGCTCCGCCCAGGCGCTCGCCCGATCCGGCCGCGACGACGACGGCGGCGACTGTCATGACGCGCGCACCCAGTCGATGAACTCTCCCACATGCGACATGAAGCGTGTCCCGGGCAGTGTAGCCAGCGCACTCCGATGTGCAGTGGGAAGAATTACCTCATCAAGCCCCGCCCGCTTGGCCGCCCGCACTCGAGCTTCGGCTGACGATACGCCGCGAAGCTCTCCACCCAGGCCAACTTCGGCGACGAGGGCCGTGCCACCTCTCAGCGGCCGGTCGAGGTGCGACGACGCCAGGGCGCCGATCACTGCCAGGTCGGCTCCGGTATCCGTGAGCCTGCCCCCTCCCACAACGTTCACGAACACGTCCGCGTCACCGAGTGGCACGCCACCTCTTCGCTCCAGCACGGCCAGAAGGATCGCCAGGCGTCGCGGCGGGAACCCGGTAGCCATCCGCTGCGGCGAGCCGAAGCGGGCCACCGACGTGAGCGCCTGGATTTCGGTAAGTATCGGCTGGGACCCATGAATCGACACCGCGACGGCCGAGCCACCGAGCCCTTCCGGGCGGTCGCTGAGAAACAGCCCCGACGGATCCTCGACGGGATCCAGTCCCGTGTCCGTCATGCGGAACGCGGCGATCTCATCCGCCGAGCCGAAGCGGTTCTTCGAACTCCTGAGGAGCCGAAACTCAGCGGCCCGCTTCCCCTCGAAGTGGAGCACGACGTCGACCATGTGTTCCAGGGTCCGCGGACCTGCGAGCGCTCCACCCTTGGTTACATGCCCTACCAGGACCGTGGCAGCGCCACTTCGCTTCGCGTATTCCTGAATCCTGGTCGCGCTCTCACGTACCTGACTGACACCTCCCGGTGCTCCCGACCCGGCTAGAGCGACGGTCTGGATAGAATCCACGCACAGCAGATGGGGACCCATCTTGTCCGCCGTCCCGATTACATCCTCCATGCGGTCCGACGCGATGAACGGCAGCGCGCCCGCACTTCCGCCGAGCCGGTCCGCCCGCAGGCGTACCTGGTCTCGTGATTCCTCGCCCGAAGCATAGAGCACCTTGACTCCGGCTTCGTGCATGGCGGCCGCCATTTGAAGGAGCAGTGTCGACTTTCCGATACCCGGCGCTCCACCGAGCAGTGACACGGACCCCGGCACGAATCCGCCTCCAAGGACGCGGTCGACCAATGGATATCCGCTGGTCAGGCGTGGGGGAGGTGCCCCGGAGTCACCGAGAGGTGCCGGATCGATCGCCCGGCCGGAAACCTCGGAGCGGGAGGCCCTGGCCCCGGCGCTCGGCGGTGCCTCTGCTAGCGTGTTCCAGGCGCTGCAGGATGGACACCGCCCTTCCCAACGCACGGACTCGGCACCGCAATCAAGACAGAAGTACAACGAGCGAACGCGGGACATGTTCTAGAGGTCAACCCTCAATGATCCGGACCCGAATCGCGGCGCCTGTCAACCGACTCAAACAGCGTATAGGACTTGTGGAAGAACAGGTTAACCGTGCCGGTTGGTCCGTTTCGCTGTTTTCCTATGATCAACTCCGCCTTGCCCTCGATCGACTCGCCGCTTTCGTCGAACTTGTCGGAGTCCTTCCTGTATGCCTCCTCGCGATACACGAACAACACGAGATCGGCGTCCTGCTCGATCGCGCCTGACTCTCTGAGGTCGGCGAGCAGCGGCCGTTTGTCCGTGCGCTGTTCGGGCTGTCTCGACAGCTGAGACAGCGCGAGTACCGGGATGTTCAGCTCCTTCGCGATCGCCTTGAGCGATCGGGAAATTGCGCTGATTTCCTGTTGCCGGTTCTCGACGTTGCGGGGGCCAGTCATCAGCTGCATGTAGTCGACTACGATCATACCCAGATCAATGTCGGCCGCCAGGCGGCGTGCCTTCGCCCGCAGTTCGAGCGGGTTGATCGCCGGTGTATCGTCAATCCAGATCGGAGCCGTGTTCAGGTGACCGGCCGCCGTTGCCAGACGCGTATACTCATCGTCCTGCAGCCGGCCCCGGCGCAGGCGCCCGGAATCCACACGTCCCTCCGCGCACAGCAGCCTCTGCACGAGCGCTTCCTTGGACATCTCGAGCGAGAACACGGCGACGGGGACCTCGCCGTCGATTGCGGCGTGCTGCGCGATGTTCAACGCCAGCGATGTCTTCCCCATCGACGGGCGGCCAGCGATCACCACGAGATCTCCGGCCTGGAAGCCGGCGGTCATGTTGTCCAGATCTCCATAGCCGCTTGCGACGCCCGTGACCGCCCCGGGGGTTCGCTGCAACTCCTCGATCCGCTCGAACGTCGGCCAGAGGATCTCCTTGATCCAGACGAACCCCTGGCGCTTCGAGGCCTGGGCGATCTGGAAGATTCTGCTTTCGGCCCGATCCAGCGCATCGTCCACTTCACCGGCGGGAGCCTCATACGCATCCTGAATGATCTCGGTAGCCGAATCGATCAGACTCCGCAGCACCGACTTGTCACGCAGGATCCTGGTGTGATACTCGATATTCGCCGATGTGGGAACGGCGTCGACGAGCCGCGCGAGATATGCCATCCCGCCCGCCCCCTCCAGTTCCGAAGCACTCTTCAGTTCGTCGGAAAGCGTGACCGCATCGACGACCTCGCCGCGTGAGTACAGCCGGATCATCGCGCGGAAGATTCGCCGGTTGGCTTCCTTGTAGAACGCGGATTCGTCGATCGACTCCACGGCCCGCGCCACGGCATCCGCGTCGATCAGCATCGCCGACAACACGGACATCTCGGCCTCTTCGGACCACGGCGGTCGCCGCCCGCTGAAGCTGGTGCGTTCCGCTACGAGGGTCGGGGCCTCAGGCACGATCGTTCTCCGCAAGCAGGTGACGGACTCGCTGCAGGTCCTCCCACGAGGGCCGTGTCCACTGGGGATTCCGCAGCAATGCCGCCGGGTGGTACGTGGCTACCAATGGTACGCCCTCGTACTCGTGGACTCGTCCGCGCAGGCGCCCCAGACTCTCTCGCACTCCAAGCAGCGTCTGAGCCGCGAACGTTCCGAACGCCACGACGACCTCCGGCCCCACCAACGCCACCTGCCGACGCAGGAACGGGGAGCATTGCTCGATTTCATCCGGCTGGGGATTTCGATTACCCGGTGGCCGACACTTGAGCACGTTGGCGATGTAGACGTCCTCCCTGGAAAGGCCGACACTGACGAGCAGCCGATCCAGCAGCTGACCCGCCCTGCCGACGAACGGTACGCCTGTCTCATCCTCCCTCGCGCCGGGGGCTTCTCCCACGCACATGACGCGCGCCCGATCAGGACCGTCGGCAAATACGACTGTCCGCCGGGACTCATGCAGCGAACACCTGGTGCACGTCTCGGCAATGCCCCGCAACGCGTCTATCGAATCGATCGATCCGATGTCGGCCACGGGTCCTACCCCGGCGCTCACCGGCGACCCCCCCGATCCCAGACGACTGGCCTGAGCCATCAGGGCTGCCCGCTCCCCGGGGGGAACGAACATCCCCGGACCTTCGATATCCATCCGCGCCCGGAGCAAAGCGGCGAGCGCACGCGCGTCACCCGGTCG
Organism: Gemmatimonadota bacterium; assembly: GCA_029288095.1. Lineage (GTDB taxonomy): Bacteria > Gemmatimonadota > Gemmatimonadetes > Palauibacterales > Palauibacteraceae > JARFPW01. The sequence continues at coordinate 1,995 of JARFPW010000324.1, read as the reverse complement.
CGCCACCGAGCCGTTCCTCGATGCGATCGAGCAGCCGATCGGCGACTTCGTGTTTTGCCAGCAGCGGCAGCTCCTCGGTCAGATCATTCGACTCGATGATCGTAACCCGGTTGGTATCGACGTCAAATCCCGCGTCCGGCTCGCCAGCCGGATTCAAGGCGACCATGTCCATTCCCTTGTCGCGCAGCTTCCGACGCGCGTTCGCCTCACCATCCTCCGTCTCCAGGGCGAACCCGAGTGTGAACACGGAATTGGCCCGCCGCTGTTCAAGGGTCTCGACCAGGAGGTCCGGTCCGGTTTCCAGTTTGAGGTCCAGGCCGGGCCCGTCATCTTTCTTCAGTTTGCCGTCGGAGGGGCTCCCAGCGCGGAAGTCGGCGACAGCTGCCGCCATGGCGAGCACCGCCGCCCCGTCGAGTTCGGCGCGCAGCGCCTCGAGCATCTCGTCCGCCCGCTCGACGCGCACTACCCGGGGACCGACGGGCGGATCAACGCTGGTCGGCCCGCATACGACAACCACTTCGGCACCCCTTCTCCATGCGGACGCCGCAAGCGCGAACCCCATACGTCCGGATGACCGGTTGCCGAGGAATCGCACCGGATCGAGCGGAGCCAACGTAGGGCCAGCGGTCACGACTACCTTGTGGCCCAACAGCACAGACTCCCGTTCCAGCAGGCGCCCGACATGCGTCAGGATCGTCTCGGGCTCCTCCATCCGGCCCGGTCCGGATTCACCCTCCGCCAACGGTCCGGACGCGGGACCGACCCGTGCAATACCGGCTGCGGTCAGCGCTTCGATATTCGCCTGTGTAGCCGGGTTTTCCCACATGCGTGTGTTCATCGCCGGTGCCACCAGAATCGGAGCCGCCGCCGCAAGCAGCGTCGCCGATGCCAGATCGTCGGCGAGACCGGTTGCCAGCTTGGCGAGGATATTGGCCGTCGCGGGAGCGACCACGATCGCGTCGGCGTCCCGCCCCAGCTCGATGTGCGCCAGTGGCTGCTCCCACAGGCCCCGGTGCACCGGTCTGCCGGAGAGTGCCCCGAAAGTCACGGCCCCCACCATCTGTTCTGCCGCCTCCGTCATCAACACCTCTACGTCGGCGCCATACTCGATGAGCCGCCGCAGGACCACGACGCTCTTGTAGGCGGAAATCCCGCCCGTCACGACGAGAAGTACGCGTCTCCCGTCGAAAGGCCGCAACTCAGTCCACCCCGGCGATACGCTTCTGCACCAGACGATAGTCCAGATTTCCTGATGCCAGGGCTGCAAGCGCCATCGTCGTCAGCTTCTCGGCCCCGTAAGGAGAGCGTTCCAGCGGAAGTGCGTTGAGCTCCCGGGCGTATTTGGCAGCTACGAGCACTCCCAGATACTTGTCCGAGGCTGCATGTGAAAGATCCTCCGGGGAGTATACCTGCTTCTTCGTTGTGTCCACGTTCACTCCGTTTCGTTCAGCTAAAGTTATCTCGGGTACCCGACATCACTCAGGTACCCGACATCGTTTCCTCGAGTTCGGATGCCAACGCCGCCGCACGATCCACGGCATCCGCACCCGGGCGCTGCACGGCAGCCCGTTCGGCAACCAGAATTGACTCCACGGCATCGACGGTCGAACTCAGGTCGTCGTTGACGACTGCGTAGTCGAACTCCCCTACGGCTTCGAGTTCGGACAACGCGGACCGCATGCGCCGGCGCAGGGCATCCGGGCCCTCGCTCCCCCGACCTCGCAGGCGCTCGAGCAGGCGCTCGGCGCTCGGTGGCAGCAAGAACACCAGCACGGCGGACTGCAGGCTCTGGCGCACCGTCCGCGCACCCTGGACGTCTATGTCCAGTAAGAGGACGCGCCCCGAGTCCGAGCACACCGAAAGGTTCGACCTGGGAGTCCCATAGAACTCTCCATGGACTTCCGCCCACTCCAGCAGATCGCCGTCTCTCGCCATCTCCTGAAACCGGTCGCGAGAGACGAAATGGTAATGCTCGCCATCCACTTCGCCAGCCCG
>JARFPW010000102.1 GCA_029288095.1 Gemmatimonadota bacterium | reverse complement strand
AAGTGATACAGTCCATCCGTCGCAAGGACCCCTAGGGGTGGCGCAAATCGCTCAATTGGACTATGTTACCTAGCTAGTAACTAGTCGGACACGGTCCGACAGCGGCGAACAACAGGTCCTCCTGGTTCATCCCTCCGAGGTCGCGCCTCCAAACAACATTTTTGCCCTTCACTGTTGTGTGGGTTCAAAAGTACGGCCGTGCCGTACAGGCCCATGCCTGCGCGTACGTCCAGGAAGAAGTAACTGAATGACAGTATCAGCATCAAAGAGCTCGACCGGATTCGACCGGTTCGGGCTCAAGGATTCCCTCATGCGCGGAATCCGTCACGCGGGCTTCGAAAGCCCCCGGGAGATCCAACTCGAGACCATTCCGGCTGGCCTGGCCGGCCGGGACGTGCTCGGCCTGGCTCAGACCGGTACCGGCAAGACGGCCGCCTTCGCGCTGCCCCTGCTGGATCGGCTCCTCGACACGCCGCGCAAGGGCCCCCGCGCCCTGGTGATCGCCCCGACTCGCGAGCTCGCCACGCAGATCGCGGCCGAAGTTCGCACCCTCTCGAAGTACACCGGCCTGAAATCGGTGACGATCTACGGTGGGGTTTCTATCCAGGGCCAGGTCAACACGCTACGGCGGAGACCGGAGATCGTGGTAGGTTGCCCGGGCCGGGTGCTCGACCTGCTCCAGAGGCGTCTACTGCGCCTCGACCAGGTCGAGACGCTCGTGCTGGACGAGGCCGACCACATGTTCGACATGGGTTTCCTTCCGGACATTCGGAGGATCATCTCCGCCCTGCCGAAGCACCGGCAGAACCTCTTGTTCTCGGCCACGATGCCGAAGGACATTCGCCGGTTGGCAGACGAGCTGCTCAACGACCCGCACGTGGTCGAGCTGGCTAACGCCGCTCCGGCCGGAACGATCGATCATGCACTGTACCTGGTCGCCGAGCAGCGCAAACGGGATCTCCTCGAGCACGTGCTGGCGGGAGACGATTGCGATTCAGCGATCGTGTTCACTCGCACGAAGCACCGCGCGAAGCGGTTGGCCAATCAGCTCACCAAGGCGGGACACCGCGCCGTGGGTTTGCAGGGGAACATGTCCCAGAGCCAGCGGGATCGGGCCATGCAGGGATTTCGTTCGCGGTCCTACGACATCCTGGTGGCCACAGACATCGCGGCCCGCGGTATCGATGTGAGCGGCGTTTCCCACGTGATCAACTTCGATGTACCCAACACGCCCGAGGCCTACACGCATCGCATCGGCCGCACGGGCCGGGCGGAGCTCGAGGGCGTGGCCTGCACGTTCGTCACGAGCAGTGACCGGGCGTGGGTGAGGTCCACCGAGGACATGATCGGGTCGAAGATTCCGCGCCGCGAGGTCGAAGGACTGAGCCTGGATGCTGGCTTCGTGTCCGATCACCGCCGCCAGGGGACGCCCCGCAACAAGGGGCAATCGCGCGGGAAGGGGCCATCGCGGAGCAATGCTCAGGCGCGAACCAACGGAAAGTCCCGCAACAACGGGAAGCTCCGGAGGGACGATCGGCCTCAGAGCACCGGCCGAACCCGCGGCGACGGACGCCAGGATGGCGAAGAGCAACCGCGAAGCCGAAGACGCAACGCGGGATTCCGCCCTGGCAGCCAGAGGCGTACCCGCTAGGCACAGAAGCAGCCAATGGCCCTGATCCGCGCTGGATCAGGGCCGTCAATGACGTATACTAAGAGCAGATGGACCCCTGGTCGGCGTCCAGCCCGGGCGTTGACCGTCAGGTAGATGTACCGAGGAGGGTCTCACCGATGGCTCTTCCGCATGAATAGGTTCCTGGAAGGCCGCGTGGCCTTGGTTACCGGCGCCGCTTCCGGTATCGGGGCGGCAACCGCCCGGCTGCTGGCGGAGCACGGTGCCGTGACGTACCGCGCCGACCTGGAGGTGCTCGACAGCGCCGATCCCACAGGCTCGGCAGTCTCTCCAATCGACCGGATCCGGCTCGACGTGCGCGAGGAGGAGGATTGGGAGACGGCGGTCGCTACCGTGATCGAGCGCCAGGGGCATCTGGATATCCTGGTCCACTCCGCAGGCATTGCCTCCGCGAGTCCGCTTGCCGACACGACCCTGGCCGAGTGGCGTCACGTCCTGGCCACGAACCTCGATGGCAGCTTCCTGGCCATCAAGCACGGGATTCGTGCCATGCGCGATACGGGTGGAGCGATCGTGGCGATCGGCTCCGCTTCCGGGATCCGTCCCTCCGCGGGCGCGGCGGCGTACTCCACGAGCAAGGCGGCAGTGGGCATGCTGGTTCGCACGGCGGCGAAGGAATGCCGGGAGCACGGGACCCCGGTTCGGATCAATGCAGTCAGCCCGGGTGGGGTCAGGACGCCCCTGTGGCGGGAGATGCCGTTCTTCGAGGATCTCGTCGCGTTGCACGGCTCTGAAGAAGCCGCATTCACAGCCATGGAAGCTCATAGTGGCGATCGATTCGCCGAACCCGAGCAGATCGCGCAGGCGGTGCTCTTCCTCGTCTCGGATTCAGCAAGTCACATAACCGGAATCGAGCTGCCAGTCGATGACGGGTATACGCTGTAGAGCTGCCGTTCCGTTTCCGGATTGAGGCGGAACCGTCTGACCCTGAGACACGGGAGGAAGAATGCGATCAGGCATGTTCTTCGCGACGACGAGCCTTCTCCTGCTCGCAGCGGCGTGCGCTCCAGCGCCGAGTGCTGAACTCGAAGTCAACAAGGAACTGGTTCGTCAATTCACCGAGGCCGTCAACGCGGCGGACTGGGATGCACTCGCCGCGGTGGTGAGTGAGGACTTCACGCGCCACAGTGCGGCGACCGCCGGACCACCCGTGACTTCCAGGGAGGCTTTCATTCAGCTTCAGGAGTCTTTCCTGATCAGTCTCCCCGACCAGCGTGTGAC
>JARFPW010000101.1 GCA_029288095.1 Gemmatimonadota bacterium | reverse complement strand
GGGCTTTGCGGGCAGCGCCGGAAGCGCGACCCGCCTTTATCGGAAGGTTCTCAACAACTGTATCTGCAGGCGGACACCCGCCTCGACAACCGTCAGACTTCGCTCCCGCGGGGCATGCTGGGAGCATTCGGAGACTTTCGTAGGGCCGGTATGATATCAACAGTTAGGCCTCCTGCGCAATCCGATTCCAGCCGTCTGCCCGATCGCTCTGGCAAGCCGTCCGACGGAGCGATTTGCACCGAGCGGAATCCTCGCCTAGCATCTCCCTCGGGGCTGGCCACAGGCAGGATTTCAGCACACAGAGAAAGAGAAGAGCGATGCGAGTCAAGGGGTGGGGACTGACGCTGGTGACTCTGGGGATGTTCGCGATGACGGGGTGCGCGCTATCGAGCGTGGAATCGGATCCGCGGGCCGGCGGCTCATCGGCTGGCGACAAGGGTGAGGATCCGTTCAAGCCGTGGGATGAGATCCTGAAGGACACGGAGGCGATCGACGGCTTCTTCACCGTACATCTCAAACGTGACAATACGGTTTACCTGGAGGTTCCGGAGTCCATGTTGGACAAGGACTTCGGAATGATCATGCATATCAGTCGCGGCGCCGGCGTGTTCAACGTGCACCAGGGATTGCCGCTGTCGGGAGCGCAGCTCATGCGGCTCCAGCGCGTGGGGGACAAGATCGTCCTTCAGCATCGCAACACACGGTTCACGGCGGATGACGACTCTCCGATGCGGGTCTCTGTGGAGGGCAACCTCGCCCATTCGATCGCGGCAGCGTGGGATATCGCGAGCGAGCATGATTCCACGGAGAACGTACTCGTCGATGTCACGAAGTTCCTCGTGTCCGACTATGCGCAGTTCGGACGCCGCTTGCGTCCCTACTACAACGATCGGCCGGCCAGCCTGGACGGCGATCGAAGCTATGTCGATCGTATCCAGGGCTTCCCCGAGAATGTCGAGATCGACGCGATGCTCACCTACAAGTCCACCGAGCGGCCGACGTTTGGCGGGGAGGGGATTCCCGACACGAGGTCCGTGCCCGTTGGCGTCCGATACTCGGTGTTCGCTTTGCCGGACGAGCCGATGACCGTTCGGTATGCCGACGATCGGGTGGGCCACTTCCTCGACGCCCGTAAGAACTTCTCGAGGGACCAGGAAGCAACGCTCTACGAGCGCATCGTGCGGCGCTGGCGGATCGAGAAGAAGGATCCGACTGCTGAGATGTCGGAGCCCGTCGAGCCGATCGTGTTCTACGTCGACCGCAGTGTACCGGAGGAGTACCGTCCGTACGTGAAGCGTGGCATCGAAGCGTGGAACGGGGCTTTTGAGCAGGCCGGGTTCATCAATGCGGTCGAGGCGCGGGACGCTCCCGACGATCCGGAGTGGAATGCCGAGGACGTTCGATACTCTGCCGTGCGCTGGACGGCCGCGCACCAGATGGGGTACGCGATCGGACCTTCGCAGTCAGACCCGCGGACCGGCGAGCAGCTGAACGGCGATGTGCTGATTTCTTCGGGGTTCATGAGCGGCTGGGTCTGGACCTATCAGCGACTGGCGAACCCGGGTGCCGCCGCCGGCGAACCGATGAGCGAGCTCGCCGCTCTCATCCGAACGCGTGAGCAACTCGACTCGCAGCTTCTGGATCTGGAGCCGTGGCAGTCGGCCCATCTCTGCTATGCCGAGGTCGGCAAGGCTCACCAGCTCGGTTTCCAGCATGCCGCGCTGCTCGGTCTTGGAGTGATCGACCCCTCCGATGGTGTGCCTGAGGAATACATAGGAGATGCGATCATCGACCTGATCCTGCACGAGGTCGGTCACGTGCTCGGTCTGCGGCACAACTTCAAGAGTTCTTCGGGCGTCCCGACCGAGAGCCTGCACGACACCGGGTTCACGGGCCGGAACGGGGTGAGTCTGTCAGTAATGGACTACACCCCCGTCAACCTGGCGGTCGATCCCGAGAAACAGGGTCACTACTGGAACATCACGGCGGGCAGCTACGACAGGTGGGCCGTTCAATACGCATACTCAACGATCTACGAGCAGGATGAGACCGGTCCTCTGGTTGCTAGCGGGACGCCGGCGGCTTCGTCCGAGGCCGAGATGAACGGTCTCAGGAAGATCGCGGCCCAGGCTGCCGACCCGATGCATACGTACGGAACGGATGAGGACAACTGGCTTGGCGCATTCGCCGTAGACCCTCTGAGCAGTGCATGGGAACTCGGATCCGACCACATCGCCTTTGCGCGCGATCGGGCCAGTATCGTGGAAAAGATCATGCCGACGATTGAGAACCGGGTGCTGGAGGAGGGCGATGGATACCAGCGTCTACGGTCGGCCGTCACCAGCTTGATGTTCGAGCGTTTCAACGCGACCGTACCGGTCATCAAATATGTCGGCGGCGCGTATGTCGCCCGTGACCACGCGGGAGATCCCGGGCAGCGGCCGGCGTTCACTCCGGTCGATGCGGAAAGGCAGCGGGAGGCGGTACAGCTTGTCGCCGAGACGATGCTGGCGGAGAACGCGTTCGAATTCGACGCCGAGTTGCTGAACAAGTTGCTTCCCAACCGGTGGAATCACTGGGGAGAGTCGCCAAACACGATTCTGCAGTTCCCGGTCCTGTCGAACATGCAGTCGATTCATGCCAGCTTGCTCGGCAACCTGCTCACCCCCCCGCGGCTCGCCCGGATGCTGGATCAGGAGGCTGTGGCGGATCAGCGGTCAGAGGCCTACACGGTAGCGGAAATGATGGGCACCCTGACCTCCGCCATCTGGAGCGAGCTGCGTTCCGGCGGCAACGCCCGCAACACGAACGCAATTCGCCGCAACCTCCAGCGGATATACGTCGATCGGCTGGCGACCCTGGCCCTGTCCCGGGCCGTGCCGGGTGATGCGTCCGCGCTCTCCCGACTCGAGCTCAGCGATCTGTCCCGCCGTGTGGATGCGGCTCTCGGACGAGCCCGCATCGATCGTGCGACGCGCGCGCACCTGGCGGAGACGAAGGCGCGGATCGAGCGCACGCTCGAAGCGTCGATCGTCGTGAACTGACTGCAATTACAGAGCGGCCGGCACGCAGTGCGCGGCCGGCCGCTCCGTCTTCCTTCCCTTCCCTCGCTAAACGCGAGGTCCTGGCCTAGGCTTTGGCTCTCAGCAGATCGCGGATCTCACCGAGCAGCGTCTCTTCAGCCGACGGCTCGGGCGGCGCCTCGGGGGCAGCCTCTTCCGCACGCTTCATGCTGTTGAAGCCCTTGATCACCATGAACAGCGCGAACGCGATGATG
>JARFPW010000100.1 GCA_029288095.1 Gemmatimonadota bacterium | reverse complement strand
ACCTTCGATTCTCCCAATCTGCTTGCCGTCGAAGGCGAGCAGTTGACGAAAGTGGATCACTACTTCAGAGAGGCCCACCGCTACTATGATCAGGAGGTCCTGATCATCGGGGGCAGCAACTCAGCCGTCGAGTCGGCACTTGCCTGCTGGCGTGCCGGTGCCCGCGTGACGGTCGTTCACCGGGGCAGCGACTTCGGGCGCGGCGTGAAACCGTGGATCCTGCCTGACATGCGAGGCCGCATTGAGGGTGGCGAGATCGACGTGCTGTGGGAGCATTCCGTGGTTCGGATCGAGGCACACCGCGTGCTGCTTCGCTCGCAGAAGGAGGGGCAGGAGTTTTGGCTGCCCAACGATCGCGTGCTCGCTATGACCGGCTTCCGGCCGGACGCGGAGCAACTTGCCGCGCTCGGTGTCTCGGTCGATCCGGCGACTTGCGTACCTCATCACGAGCCGGAGACCCTTCAAACACCGACGCCGGGTCTGTTCATCGCCGGGGTACTCGCGGCAGGTAGCGACGGGAACAGCATCTTCATCGAGAACGGCAGGGAGCACGGGGCTCTGATCCTCGAGCAGCTGAGACCCGCCGTCGTTGACGGGGTCTAAGGGCTCCGGTAGCTTCGCATCCTCGGCCCCGGACCTTCCTGGATGGACACGGATCACTCCATGAGCGACACGAACTCAGCGACCCGCCCGGACACGATCGAGGCCCGAATTCTCGAGGTGCTGTCGTCAATTCGGCCCGCGATTCGTGCCGACGGTGGGGACATAGAGCTGGTTCAGTTTGACGAGCAGACTGGTCGCGTGGATATCCGGATGGTGGGTGCGTGCTACGCGTGCCCTATGTCGATGCTCACGCTGAAGGCCGGTATCGAGCAGCGGCTCCGCATGATCGTTCCCGAAGTCCAGACGGTCGAGTCGGTCTGACCGCATACCCTTCCTTTGCAGAGCCGGGCGCATTCCGGCTCAGTTCGAAACCAGAATTATGAACGATCCCACACAGCGCCTTCTTGCCGCCCTCGGCCGTGTACGGTCCGCACCGGATGCACCGGACGTAGTCAGTGCCGGCCTGATTCGGGATGCCCGCATGGACGGAGGCACGGCCATCATAACGCTGGCACCCGGCCCCAAGGACTCGCCGGCGCTCATAGAGTCGATCCGACTCGTAGCGTCGGGCGTGCCGGGCGTCGCGGATGTTCGGTTCGGCATGGCCGATCCGGCCGTCGAGCCGCCGCCGGGTCCGACGCCGCGTCAGCCAAGGGCCGGCCGGCGGCCTCTTCCGGTGGTGGAACCGCCCGCTCGCGAAGTCGCGCCGCCGCCCCCGCCGCGGTCGCAGGGCCAGGTAAGCCGGGAGGAAGCGTCTCGTCATCCGAAGGACGCCGAGCCGCTCGCGGGCGTGCGTCACGTGATCGCCGTTAGCTCGGGCAAGGGTGGCGTCGGGAAGTCGACTATCTCAACGAACCTGGCGGCGGCGTGGGCAGCCGCAGGGCACCGGGTGGGGTTGCTCGATGCCGACATCTACGGACCCGATATTCCCACGATGTTCGGCGCCTACGAGAAACCGCGGATGCAGGACGACCAGGTCATCCCCGTGGATGCGCATGGCGTCAAGCTGATGAGCCTCGGCTTCCTTGTCGGGGAGGAAACGCCCGCAGTTTGGCGCGGTCCGATCGTCATGGGAATCGTGCGGCAGTTCCTGCACCAGGTGAGCTGGGGGGAACTCGATTATCTGATCGTCGATCTCCCGCCGGGTACGGGAGACGCGCAGCTGTCCCTCGTACAACTCGTGAAAGTTACCGGTGCCGTAATGGTCGCGACTCCCCAGGACGTGGCGGTTACAGGCGCATTAAAGGGGATCAAGATGTTCGAGAGCGTCGAGGTTCCGGTGATCGGTATCGTCGAGAACATGCGGGGCTTCGCGTGTCCCGATTGCGAGTCCGTGCACGACATCTTCGGCTCGGGTGGCGCCGAGACGTTGGCAGCTTCCCTCGAAATCCCGTTTCTGGGTTCGGTCCCGCTCGGGATGGCGGTGCGGGAAGAAGGAGACCGCGGTGAACCCACGGTGATCGGACGGGCGGATTCCGCCGAGGGCCTTGCTCTGCAAGCGATCGCCGAGGAGGTCGAACGCCGGATCGCCTCGCTGGCCGACCAACCCGTCGTCCCCTGACGACGGGCCACCGAATCGATCCGACACAGGGGTCGATTCACGCAGCGGTCCGGCGGCTCGCGATTCCGGCGGTGGCGGCCACTCTACTCCAGGGCCTGTTCAACATCGTCGATATGTTCTGGGTGGGACGCGGGCTGGGTTCGGCTGCTCTCGCAGGCGTAGGTACTGCCAGCTTCGTGGTCTGGGCCATACTCTCGCTCGCCGAAATGCCGTCCGTCGGCGTCACTGCGGTTGCGAGCCGCCGCTGGGGAGAGCAGAACGACCGCGCGGCGAGAGAGGCAGGGTACCAGGCGTTCGGGCTGGCCGTCGTGGTGTCTGCGGTCGTGGGTCTCGGGGGTCTCCTGTCGCTCGATTCGCTGTTTCTGGTGATGGACACGCCCGCCGAGGTCACCCGGCAGGGGGCCGATTACCTGGTCGTCTACCTGGTGGGATGCCCGATCGTGTTCGCCTACTTCACGATGGACGCCACGTTCCGAGCTGCCGGCGACACGCGGACTCCCCTGCAGATCCTGCTGATCGCTCTCGTGGCGAACGCGATTCTCGACCCCCTGCTGATCCTCGGACTCGGACCGTTTCCACGACTCGGCACGGCTGGAGCAGCGCTTGCTACGATCCTGACGCGCACGGGCTCCACCGTGCTCGGCTATCAGCTGCTTCGCCGGCGCGGTCTAATCCGCAAGGTTCGGCTGTCACAGGCCATGATGCGCACAATCGCCTGGATAGGCCTGCCTGTCGCCGCCGGCGGCGTCACATTCTCGGTCATCTACATCCTGCTGACACGCCTGACGAGCCAGTTCGGAACCGCCGGCCTGGCAGCTCTGGGCGTGGGGCACAAGATCGAATCCCTGAGCTTTCTTGCCTGCATCGGCTTCGGCATAGCGGCAGCGACGGCGGTAGGTCAGAACCTGGGCGCCGGGCAGCCGAAACGCGCCACGCAGGCTGGGCATGCAGCGCTCCGTGATGCCCTCGTCTTGATGGCACTGATAGGCGCGGCGTTCCTGCTGATTCCTGAGCAGCTGATGTATCTGTTCACGTCAGATCCGGAAATCGCGGCACATGGCGCGAGCTACCTGCGGATCGTTGCCATCGCACAGTTGTTCATGGCGTTCGAATTGGTTCTTCAAATTGCCATGGAGGGAGCCGGATATACGATCCTGCCGACTCTGAGCGGCGTGGGCCTGACTTCATTGCGCCTGCCGCTGGCCTGGTGGCTGCGCACACCGCTTGGCTTGGCGGGAATCTGGTGGGCCATCAGCCTGACGGCGATAGCGCGTGGAGCTGTGATGATCGGCATCTGGCGTCGGGGCACCTGGCGAGGCCAGCAGGTGTAGGCAGCAGCCGCTCCGGTGGCGTCGGCGCCCTGATGCATGAAGGTTGGGAGACGGTCCATGAAGCGCGGCAAACCACCAAGCGAGGCTACGATGCGCATCGTCACGCTCCTCACGGACTTCGGCACCGCTGACGGATTCGTCGGGGAAGTCAAGGGAGAGATCCTCACTCAGGCGCCGCTCGCACAACTGGTGGACGTGGCGCACGACCTCTCGCCGGGGGACATCCTTGCCGCCGCCTGGGTTCTCGAACAGGTGTGGGACCGCTTTCCGGAAGGAACCGTTCATCTCGCGGTAGTCGACCCTGGTGGCGGTGGCGCGCGCCGGGGTGTCATGGTCAGGTCGGCGAACCGATGGTACGTCGGCCCTGACAACGGAACCCTGTCTCGCGTGCTCGAGCGGTTCGGTGTGCAGGAAGCCAGGCAACTGGATGAGCACGTACCGGGGATAGAGCGGAGTCGGACATTCCATGGTCGCGACGTGTTCGCTCCCGCGGCTGCGCGACTCGTGTGCGGCGAAGAGCCCGCCATGCTGGGTGCGGAACTGGCAACCGACGCGCTGGCCCGCCTCAATCTGCCCACGCCTGTTCACCAGGGTGGGCGCGTCCGGGGTTCGGTGACCCACGTAGACCGCTTCGGCAACCTCGTCACTGACATTCCCGGAAGAAGCCTGGCGCCCAGCGCCCTGATCGAGATCGGTGGGGAGGTCATCTCGGGCATCCGGTTGACGTATGCCTCGGTGGACTCCGGAGAGGTCGTCGCCCTGATCGGGTCGACCGGGATGCTGGAGATTTCCGTGCGTGACGGACATGCCGCCGACAGGCTGGAAGTGGAGCGCGGGGACGCCGTTCACGTGCGACCCGAGCGCGACTAGCGGGGTCGCGTCCCGGGCCTGCTCAATTCACGAAATATACGTCGATGTCGCCGAAGGCAGCGCGGATATCGAGGGTCAACCGTGACTCGGCGGTGTCCCAATTCGCGGTCTGGAATCCACCGTCCACCGCTTCGAAGCCGCTGGAGTCGAACGAGGCCAGGATGCCCCGTTTTTCTACGCGGACTCCAATGTCGCGCGGAAACGTGAGGTTGAGCGTCCCCAGCCCCATCTTGATGTCACCGCTCGCCGAGCCTGACCATCCACCCGTGAAGTCGAGACTGACGTCTCCCACGGCGCCGCTGAACTCCACCGTATCGAACCGGGCATTCCCCAGGTTGTAGGCCTTGAAATCCGCGGCGCCCGCCGCGAGTTCGAGCCGATCCATGCGAACCGGGTTCGGCGTGTCGAAGCTGATCTCCGTCTCCGAAGCACCCGTCTTGTAGGTGAATCGCTGCAGGGCGATCCCCCCCAGTTCCATCTGCACCTCGGCCGCTCCGACCTCGAGCGACAGGACGGTCGGAACCTCCCGACTCAGGCCGAGATCCAGCGATCCCAGGTCGGAGTCGTCGAACTCGTCCAGTTCTTCGAGGTCCCAATTCTCGTCCAGGCCCGACAGGCTCAGGGCGAGCGTACCGACGCCATCCGACAGGTCCCAGCTTCGCTTGGGCTCGAACCGCCCTGAGTCATAGCGCAGGTTCGACTCGTACAGAAGACCGGCGGGAGCGGCCCGCACGTTCAGCCGGCCCAGCGCATATCCGATGTTCGCCTCCAGCGCCCGCACACCGACGATCTGTCTGCGCGCCGACATCTCGTACCAGCTGCCGGACTGTGCCGCGGCCGGCGTCGCGACGGCCAGCGACAACAACACCGCCGCGACTCCGGAACGGATCGGGTTACGCATCATCCACCCCATCATCATCCGCCTTGGCCGTTCCGGAAGTCGCCGCGGGTGCATCCAGTTCGAAGTCCTCGAAGAACGCCTTGGGGCTGCGGCGTGATCGCCGGGACCCGCCCGAGCCTCCACCGCGCGTCAGAATGACGGCGCCGAGGCCCGTCGTGGCCGCCGCCCACGAAAGCACGCAGCCGGCAAACACGATCATTCCCCTGATGAATCCGGCCCACCCGCCCAGCAGGTAGAGAGCCGAGGCAATGGCGAACGGCGCCAGCAACAGCAGCAGGCCATTGAGAACGTAGTAGTAGGTATTCGAGCGATTCAGGTTGAAGCGGTCGAACAGCGGATACTGTCGATCGACCAGCGCCTCACCCGTGGCTCGCGCCACGGCGA
>JARFPW010000317.1 GCA_029288095.1 Gemmatimonadota bacterium | reverse complement strand
CCGATGGTCTGGTCGAACAGCAGCATTATCAGCGCGGCGGTCAGCACGGGGATGGCCAGCAGGCCCAGGATCGCCGTGATGAACAGGGCCCAGATCACCAACGGGAGTCGGAACCACGTCATCCCGGGCGCTCGCTGGTTGATGACCGTCGTTATGTAGTTGATGGAACCCAGCAGGGAGCTGAAGCCGAAGATGGCGATGCTCAGAATCCACAGAATCTGCCCCGTCGACACACCGGACGCTTCCGGGGACGCGCTGAGCGGCGCGTACTGGGTCCATCCGGCCGACGACGCACCCCCGATGACCCAGAAGCTCGACAGCATGACGAGCCCGGACACGAGGAACATCCAGTACGAGATCATGTTGAGCCGGGGGAACGCCATGTCATGCGTTCCGATCTGGACCGGAATCAGGTAGTTCGCGTACACGCCCACGAGCAGTGGCATGATCGCAAAGAACACCATGAACGTGCCGTGCATCGTGACCAGCGAATTGTAGAACTCCGGCAGGATGTACCCGTCGGCCACCATAGCCTCGGGCAGCAGGTTTCCGCCCGGCATCGGCTGGTCCGGGAAGCCCAGCTGGAAGCGCAGCATCACGGCAAGGAGACCGCCGACTGCCAGGAAGAACAGACAGGTGAACAGAAACTGGATCCCGATGACCTTGTGGTCTGTCGAGAATATGTACTTCCAGATGAACGATTGCGGGTGCTCTTCCACCCGCACCGGGATACCCGAGGGTTCGGATGTCATCGTGGCCATGCTCGAAGCTACCTCCAGTTATTCGGCAGCGGCGTCAAGCGCCACGCCCGTTTGTTCGTCGTACCAACTGTCGAAAGCATCCGCCTCATGCACGACGACACGGGCCCTCATGCGGTAATGCCCGAGACCGCAGAGTTCCGCACATGCGATTTGGAACTCTCCGGTCTCGGTCGCTTCGAACCAGATAGGGATGGTCATTCCAGGAACAGCGTCCTGCTTCACCCTCAGTTCCGGAACGAAGAAGGAGTGAATGACGTCCTCGGATTCGAGCCGAACGATGACAGGTTCCCCAACCGGAAACTCGAACCGATTCCTAATCGTGAAGTCGTCCTCGTTTCCGAGAACCCGGTCCGCACCCGGATAGGTCACGTTCCACTCGAACTGCTTTGCGACGACGCCGATGGTCATGGCGTCGTCCGGAAATGAATCCGGGCTGCGAATGTCAGCCCAGATCATTCCGCTGTAGATACCCAGAAAGACCATCGTAATCGCCGGAACAGCGGTCCAGACGATCTCCGCTCCCATGTGGCCGTGCGTGTACTTCGCCTTGTGCCCTTCGCGCGCCCGGTATCTCCACAAGAACCAGAGGATACCGACCTCCACGAGGACGAAAGCCACGGCGGTGATCCAGAAAATCAACCAGAACAGATTGTCGATGTGTACGCCCTGCGTGGACGCGTTGAGCGGTAGCGACCAATCCATGTCGTATGTCTCTCTCTAGGTGACCTGTTGAGCCCGTGGCGATCAGCTCGCCGCGTGCCCCTCCGGGTGCGCGAGGTCGATGGGTTCGCCCATCGGTACGGGGCCGCCAGCCATGTCTTCACTGAACGAGAAGTCGGCCGTACCCGTCTCGGCAGCTCCCACGGTAACCGACTGCGTCGAGACGCCGAGCGTCTCGTGCCAGGCCTCGATGACGTACTCGCCCGGCGGGAGACCGCTGATGGTGAAGGAACCGTCGGCCGCCGAAACGGCATGGTACGGGTTGTCCGTTACGCCGATGTAGGCGCTCATCCAGCCGTGGACGTCGCACTTCACCGGGATCATCACCTCGGCCGCGCTGAACGATCGCGTGGTCTCCATGCCAGCTCGCGGCTGGCTGATGTTGAAGCCACGATTCGTCGTCGGCTGCGTGTTGATATTGTGCAGCACCGCGTCGCTGTTGCGGATCGCCAGGTCCTGGCCGGCCATCACGCCGACGACGTGTGGCGTGTACTCGCAGCCTTCCTGGTCGATCACGGCAGGCTCTGCCGGCACCGAGAACGTCATGTCGCCGAGTCCTTCCTTCACGTAGACGAACACGTCGGCCAGGCCACCGTCAGCGCCCGCGCGTACGGACATTGCCATCGGGGCGGAGTCGTGCTTTTCCGCGCACGTTGGCTCTTCCGACATGTCGATCGGCGTACCGGCCGGAGCCGTGCCCGCGAAGTTGACCGTGCCGCTGATCGTAGCCGCCACTGCCGGATCGACCGCCGGGGCCGCCGCCGGCGCGTCGGAAGCGGCATCTGCGCCGGCATCACCACTGCCGGCATCCGCCCCGCCTTCACCACCACCGCAACCAATCGTCAGGGCCGCCACGAGGGCGAGCCAAGTTGGGTTCATCCTGGACATTCAAGCCTCCTGTGCAATGCTCGTTGTGTGTTCAGATTCCCGAGCGCCCGCGGCTGATTGCCGCCGTTGCGCGTTACGTACCAGTAGGAGCAACAAGCCTCCCGTGAGCAGGATCGCGACTATCGGCGCGACCACCACGTTCGATGAGGATGGCTCCTCGAGATACAAATAGATCCAACTGCTGACCGAGCCTCGGTCGGGAGATTCCGCGCTCGAGCCGTCCCACGCAAACACCGCGGCCGGAACCGCCACTCCCTCGCTCAGCTCGATGGCTCCCTCGGCGCCGCTGCCGATGGACCGTGTAAGCACGACTTCCCAGTGACCTTCATTCCAGTTTCCCTCGGCTGCCAGGTCACCGCCCGACAGGGCGTCGATCCGGCCGAGCCCCCTGCCGCTGGACTCAGCTGCCCCCGCCCGACTGTCCCACATCCACAACGTAACCGGGTCGTTTGCATCGCCCATGAGGAAGTACGGACGCTCCGCATCGTCGGGAACCACAGCCGGTAGCTGTATCGCCAGTCCGTCCGTCATCGGAGCATCGGGAGATAGCGGGGCACCATCGGAATGGAGCGTGCTCGCGAGCTTGGTCTGCCACTCCGTCCACGTCGTGTCCGGACTGTTGGACGGGTCGCCCCAACTGAGATGAAGGGCGACGCGGGCGCCGTCGTGGAGAGCCCTGATCCAGATGCCGTCCACCGTAGGCGCGAAGTTACGTGGTGTCTGTATCACCTGGCCGACGAGCGGGACG
>JARFPW010000025.1 GCA_029288095.1 Gemmatimonadota bacterium | reverse complement strand
GAGCTGGTCGTCAATGATCCCCCGGTGCTGCACATACTCCTCAAGATTGAGACCCTGCTGCGATTCGTAAGCCTGGAGGAACCGGCTCCGGGCCTGGTCCGCTGCGCTCGCGTCGCCACGCATGTCCGCGATCTTCTCGGACAGGATCCAGGCGAGAAGATGATCCGGCGACTGCGCCAGGATCGCCTCGACATGCACCTCGGCAGCATCCGGGGCGTTGCGCAGTAGTTCCAGCAGCCCCAGGTGAAACCACGCGTCGGCATCCAGCTCGCCCGCGGGAATCATCCCATAGGTCTGCACCGCCATATCGGCGAAGAACACGGCTTGCTCCGTATCGCCTGCGCCATCGGTCCGCATCGCTCGGTCGAACAGTCTGTCGGCCGCCTCCCGCGGTGACATGTTCGCAAGGTCTACCGGGCCACCACTCGGAGCCGGATTTCCTTCGATGACCCCGCCCGTCGGTGGCATGCCCTCCAAACGCTCGCCTGTGGAGCCCCTGATCATGAGGCTGATGGCTACGGCGAACGCCACCAGCGCGAGGGCCGAGAGGATCCACGGAAGCCGGGCACGCAGCGACTTCTGCTGAGGACGTCCGAGCGGGCTTCCACAGTCCGCGCAGTACAGCGCACCCTGTTCGCAGACGGTGCCGCAGGAACCACAGTGCCGTCCGCCCCCGCCCATCGGCTTCCCGCACTTCGTGCAGAAGTCACCCGAACCCGCCGTTCCACACCCTGAACACTTCGATTGCGTCATAACCTCAGGCCCCGAATTTCGAGAGTCGGCCGGCCCGCGCCATGGCGAGCGGCATGAGTTCACAGCCCCGGATCAGCCCGAGACTGCCCTGTCGACAGGCGCGCTCGCCAAACCCGCCGTGAGCCGAGGAACCGCCCCGACCCGGCCCGCCGGCAAGGAGAAATGGTACCGGATGCCAGCTGTGTGAGCGCATGATCGCCGGCGTCGAATGGTCACCGGTCACCAGGAACACGCCGGGAAATGCTGCCCGCAAGTCCGGAATCACGGCGTCTGCTGCTTCGATCGCCGCAACCTTCGCATCGAAGTCGCCGTCCTCTCCCGCTTTGTCTGTCGCTTTGACATGGAGAAACACGAAGTCCCGTCCGGCGCCGTGTTGTTCGAGGGCGCCCACGAGGTGCTCCGGTCCCTCGGGAACCGCGGTTGCGTCCATCCCGACCAGTCGAGCCACCCCGCGATACATCGGGTAGGCCGCGATAGCCAGCGACTCGAGCCCGAACACGTCGGGAAACCGGGGCCAGGCGGGCAACTGGGAAAACCCCCGCAGTAACACCATGTTCGCCTTCGTCCGGTCGCCCACGGCGTCGCCCACGCCATTCAGCCATGCCCGCATCACTCGAGCGGCGGGCTCGGACTCCCCATCCGCAGCCACGACGGGTAGCGGCTCGACTCCCTCACGTCCCGGGTCCGTATCGCCGATCCGGGCTCCTGAAGCCTCCTCGGAGCGGACTACGATCAGCGCCCGATGCTCTTTCACGCTCTGGACGAACACCCGTGCGCCGGGCACTTCGATTCGGTCCAACGCTTCGCACACGGGGATCGCTTCTTCGGTAGGTATCCGTCCCGCACGCCTGTCGACGACACGCCCGCGTTCATCCACCGTGCACAGATTGGCACGGATCGCCACATCGCCCGGCTGGAGGTCGAACTCGACACCGAGGGCCTCCAGAGCACCCCGTCCGATGCGGTACTCGAGAGGGTCGTATCCGAACAGGGCCAGATGACCAGGCCCGCTGCCGGGAGTAATGCCCTGGCCGACAGGCAGGTGGAGACCGAGGTCTCCTGTAGCGGCAAGTGCGTCCAGGTTCGGCGTGCCGGCCGCTTCGAGTTCGGTGGGCCCCCCGGGTTCACCGGGAAGCCCGCCAAGGCCATCGAGCACGAGGAGCAGTATCGACTCGCCGTCGGACGTCCTGAGGGCCTTGATGTCGTCGAGCTTCACGCCACCTCGCTGTCGTGAACCGGCCAGTGCCACCGGGGTAACCCCGCTTACAGTGACGCGAAGATAGGCTGAGAAAGCCGGCGCTGCGAGTAGCAGGCCCGGGGTGCTCCGCCTATACTCTGCGCGGCGGCTATTCAACTACGAGCGGAGGTACCGCACGATGCGGCGCAGCACACGATATCTACTCCTTCTGGCCTTCGTGCCGATGTTCGGGGCTTGTGCATCGGGAGGCTCCACCGGGCTGAGTCGAGGTCCGTCTGGTCGGGCCGTCGTCGCAGACATCGCGGCCCCGCCAGATACCGTAATGCAGCGCGCGTGGGAATCGCTGCGCAACGACGGAGTCATGGCGCGCTCGTTCCAGCGCCTGGCCGGCGATTCCACGAACATGGCGCAGATGGAGTCCGATTGGATCCATGTCCCGAGCGTATTCCCGGCTGCTCCCCTCTCCGGAGTGAGCGAGAACGAGCGGTGGATAAAGCTGTTGTTCTGGGCTGAGCCGTTCCGGGGTGGTACTCGACTCTACGTGGAAGCCCTGTACAATCCTGTCTCCGGACCCAGTGAACCAACGCAATGGGGCCGGCTGCAAACGCTACCAAACGCTCACCCGAGCTGGCAGTATGTGGATGAGGTGGGCCGGGACATGACCGCGCGGCTTGGCGACGATTAACCAGGCGGCCGCTGTCCAGCTACACGACGTCCATCAGCAGTTCGGCCGGAAACGCGTCCTGCGCGGAGTTGATCTCACCGTGGCGCGGGGCACGTCGGCCGACCTGACCGGAGCCAACGGGTCCGGAAAGACGACGCTGCTGCGGGTTGTGGCCACCTTGCTGCGACCTTCGTCCGGCACCGGCTCCGTGTGCGGATACCCACTCGGCGAGGGCGACCGAATCCGGGAACACATCGGGTTTGTGTCCGCACGGGGCACGCTGTACGACGACCTTACCGCCGTGGAGAACCTACAATTCGCCGCCCGTCTCAGCGGTGCGGCGGCGCCTGTGCCTCGAATAGACGAACTATTGGATTCGGCGGGTCTGCTGAAGGCACGCGATCAGCGTATCCGAACCTTTTCGACGGGCATGCGCCGACGACTGTCGCTGAGCGCCCTCCGCCTGAGACCCCTGGACCTGGTCTTGATGGACGAGCCTTATTCCGGCCTCGACACTGAGGGTATGACCATGGTCGACCACATGATCGGCGAGTTCTTGACCGCGGGGACCGCGGTGATCGTCGCAACGCACGTCGCCGGTGACGCGACCAGGCGGGCGTCAGCGAAGTATTGCATCGAAGGTGGGCGGCTCGTTCACGTGGAAGACGCGAACTGATGGGACTGGGCGGCCGCGTCGCGGCGATCGTGTGGAAGGATCTGCTGATAGAGACCCGCACGAAGGCCAGTTTTCATTCGATGCTGTTTTTCGCC
The DNA here is from genome assembly GCA_029288095.1 of Gemmatimonadota bacterium. Lineage (GTDB taxonomy): Bacteria > Gemmatimonadota > Gemmatimonadetes > Palauibacterales > Palauibacteraceae > JARFPW01. The sequence goes on along the minus strand of JARFPW010000025.1, from coordinate 9,001 downwards.
GCACTCGTGCTGTTCGTGTTTTCATTCGCGATAGGTCCCGACACGCCGTTGTTGAAACGGATCGCCGCCGGACTACTTTGGGTGGCCATCATCTTCACCGGGATCCTTTCACTCAGCCGGACTTACCAGGCAGAGGAGGCCGGGGGAAGCCTCGAAGGCCTGAGGATGGCTCCGGGCGATCCGCGTGCTATCTATCTCGGAAAACTGGCCGGGAACATCATCCTCCTGCTGGCCATGGAAGCCGTCCTGTTTCCTGCTTCGGCGGTGTTGTTCCAGCTCGAAATCGGGAGCCACATTCTGCCGCTGGCAGGTATCGCGATCCTGGGGACGATCGGCTTTTCGGTCGTGGGGACGTTTTACGCCGCGCTTACCCTCAACATCAGGGCCCGGGAGATTCTTCTCCCGCTGCTGTTGATCCCGGCACTGGTCCCTCCGCTGCTGGGTGCGGTGAACTCGACCCAACTCGTACTGGACGGTAACCCGTTGGGCGAAGCCGATGTGTGGGTTCGCCTTATGGTCGCCTACGACGTAACTTTCTTCGTCGTTTGCACCTGGATATTTCCTGTCGCAGTGGAGGAATAAATGGGCCGGAGCTCGCCTCTGGTAGGCTGGCTCGGTGGAGCCGCTCTGACCCTGATGCTCATCGGAAGCGCCATCGGACTGTTCGTCGTCGCCGCAGACGCCGAACAGGGCGAGGTGCAGCGGTTGATGTACGTCCACGTGCCGGCTGCGTGGACAGCATTCGTCGCGTTCTTCATGGTGTTCATCGGGAGCGTTCTTTACCTGGTACAACGCGATCCGCGCGCGGATCGTTTTGCCGCCGCCTGTGCCGAAGTCGGCGTTGTGTTCATCGCCCTCACGCTTGTCACTGGAATGCTCTGGGGAAAGCCAACCTGGGGCGTCTGGTGGACGTGGGATCCGCGGCTCACGACGACGGCGCTTCTGTTTGCGGTGTTCGTTGGTTACCTGGCAATCCGAGGATTCAGCGATGACCCCGATCGTCGGGCCCGTTGGTCGGCCGTGGTCGGTATCCTCGGGTTCATCCAGGTTCCGATCGTCTATCTGTCGGTAGTCTGGTGGCGAACTCTGCATCAGCCGCCCTCCAGTCCACGGTCGGTTTCCAGCGAAATCCTGTGGACATGGATGTTGAACTTCCTTGCGTTCCTGTTGTTGTTCAGCTATCTGGCCGCGCGACGAGCCCGGCTTGCCCGCCTCGAGGCGGAACTTGAGGAGCGGGAGGCGTATGATGTGTGACACGCTTAGAGGGGGCGATTGATGGAATACGCGATCGCCGGATACGTACTCATCTGGTCGTCTTTGAGCTGGTTCGCCTGGCGGACTGGCCGGCGGCTTGCCGAAGCCGAGCGGCAGTTGGCTTCACAGGAGAAACAACAGACATGAAGCGATCGAAACTTTTGTGGGGCGTTCTCGGCGGAGCGGCGGTAGTGGCTGCCATCGGCACGCTGCTTGTCGGCGGGTTGAGCGAGAACGTGGTCTATTTCCTGACTCCCAGTGAGTTGGTTGCCAGAGGCACCGAAGCCGTCGACCAGCCGTTGCGGTTGGGTGGTCAGGTGAAGCCGGGGTCCGTGGTCTGGGATGCGGAGGAACTGGATCTCATCTTTGCCGTTCAGGACAGCGTCGGAGAGATCGGCGTTCGATACACGGGCGCCCAGCCCGCGATGTTCAGGGAGGGGATCGGTGTGGTCATCGAGGGCTCGATGCAGGGAAACGGGGTCTTCGAAGCGACGAACCTGATGGTCAAGCACTCGAACGAGTACAAGGCTCCCCACGGGGACTCGATTCCGGGGACGATGTACGAGTCCATCATTCGACCCGAAGTCGAGGAGTAGACAAGAATTGAATAGTCTCATCGGTTCCGCCGCCGTAACGGCGGCCTGGCTGGGATCCGGCGTACTCGCCGTCCTTGGGCTCGTAGCCGGTTACCGCCGCAGCCCCGAACTTCTCCGCGGTGCTAAATACACCGCGACGTTCGTGTTTGCTGCCATGGCGGTTGCCTTGGCCACCATGGAATGGGCGCTGCTCACACACGATTTCAGCGTAGAGTACGTGGCGAACGTCGGCAGCCTCGAAACTCCGCCCTATTACACCGCGATTTCGCTGTGGAGCAGTCTCGAAGGGTCGATTCTCTTCTGGGCGTTCATCCTCGCGGCGTATACCGCCCTGGTCGTGTTCGTCCAGCGTCGGTCGACGTCCCGGCTTCTGCCCTATGCGCTCGGAGTGCTTGGCATCGTCGGGCTGTTCTTCTACGGGCTCGTCGCGACGGTCGCGAGCCCATTCGGCGTCGTGTCGCCCGCTCCGCTGAACGGGCCGGGACCGAATCCCCTGCTGCAGAACCACCCGCTGATGGGGCTGCATCCGCCGCTGCTGTACTTGGGCTACGTGGGGATGGCCGTTCCGTTCGCGTTCGGGATCGCGGCGCTGCTGAGTGGCAAGGTCGACGAGGAGTGGATTCGGACGACTCGGCGGTGGACCGTCACTCCGTGGGCGTTTCTGTCGCTCGGGATTATTGCCGGTGCGTGGTGGTCGTACGAAGTGCTTGGCTGGGGCGGTTACTGGGCCTGGGATCCGGTCGAGAACGCGTCCTTCCTGCCGTGGCTGACCGCGACCGCGTTCCTCCACTCGGTGATGGTCCAGGAGCGTCGGGGCATGCTCAAGACCTGGAATCTGACGCTGGTTATCGGGACGTTTCTGCTCACCCTGTTCGGGACGTTTCTCACACGTTCGGGTGTGCTGGACTCGGTGCATGCGTTCACGGAGGGCTTCATCGGTCCGCTGTTTCTGGCCTTCATCGCGTTCGTCACGCTGACGTCGCTGACGCTGATCGCGTGGCGGGCCGACCGGCTGCATTCCCCGGGCTCTCTCGACGGTGTCATATCCCGCGAAAGCTCGTTCATTCTGAATAACCTGATCTTTGCCGCGTTCACGTTCACGGTTCTGCTCGGAACGACATTTCCGCTTGTTATCGAAGCGATCAACGGCGATCGGGTGAGCGTGGGGCCACCGTACTTCAACATGGTGAGCATCCCATTGGGCCTGCTGCTTCTGTTCCTGATGGGCGTTGGACCGGCTCTGCCATGGCGACGCACCACGGGAGAGCGCCTCAAGAGGTCGTTCGTACGCCCGGTGGTGGTTGGCCTGGTCGTCGCCACCGCCTCGTTGGCCCTCGGCGTTCGCTCGCCGTATCCGATCATCACGTTTGCGTTCGCCGGTTTCGTGATGACGACGATCGTGGACGAGTTCCGCAAGGGGATTTCGGCGCGACGCCGCATTTCCGGCGTCGGGTTCTTCCGTGGTTTCGGACAGATCCTGACACGCAACAACCGCCGCTACGGCGGCTACACCGTACACGCCGGAATCGTCGTGATCATCGTGGCCCTGGCGGTCTCGGGAACGTGGCGGTTCGAGCGTGAAGCCACCCTCCGGGCCGGCGAGCACATGGTGCTCGGCGACTACACGGTGCAATTCGATTCGCTGTGGGCGTTCGAGGAGCCGCATCGAGTCGTCGTCAACAGCGCGTTCACGGCTTCGCGGGCCGGACGGCTGCTCGGCACGATCGAACCGCGGATGAACTTCTATTCCCAGCAGCCCAACGAACCGATCGCCACGCCGGCGGTGCGTTCGTTCATCGATGCCGACCTCTACCTCACGCTGATGGCGTTCGACCAGCAGAACGCCTCGCATGCCACGGTCCGGGTGATCGTGAACCCCGGCGTTCCGTGGCTGTGGATCGGAGGCATGATCATCGCCATCGGTGCCATCCTCTCGGTGGCGCCGCAGCGGCACAGGACTCCGGCGGTCAGCGTATTCGCAGGCCGGGCAACCGAAGTTCCGAAGACCGACGAGAACTCGGGGGTCGACGCTGAGCGGGATCTCGAGCCTGCCGGAGCGACTTCGTCGTGAGAGGCCGCCTGCGCTGGATGCTACCCTTGGCGGCGGTGCCGTTTCTCGGACTGCTGATGTTCGGCCTCGCGCGCAATCCGGACTTCTTCCCCACGCCCCTGATCGGCGAGCCGGCTCCCTCCTGGCACCTGGAGACGCTGGAGGGCGATTCCCTGTCCCTGGCAGAGCTGCGGGGCAAGGTCGTCGTGCTGAACTTCTGGGCCTCCTGGTGCGTTCCGTGCCGAGCCGAACATGGCGTGTTGCTCGAGACGGCCAGGACATATCCGGTGGACGAGGTTCAAGTCGTTGGCATCGTGTACGACGATTCGCGCCGCAATGCTCAGCGGTTTCTGGACCAGCTCGGCAATACATGGCTGCACGTGGTCGACCCCGGTATTCGGACCGCGATCGACCACGGAGTCCACGGTGTACCCGAGACGTTCTTCGTCGATCGTGGCGGAGCCATTGGGGCGAAGCACATCGGACCGCTCACCTGGGACGTAGTTCAGGCAAACGTCGACTCGTTACTGGCGAGCCCGCCGGTAACTGCCCCCGTCCCATGAGCCGCGTGAGGTTGGTGTGCGGGATGGCGCTGCTGCTCACCGCCGCGCCTCTGGCAGCGCAGGAACCGCTGGACAATCGGATGCCGGCCGAGGATCCGTCTTTGCTAACCGACAGCACCGCAGCGGTGCTCGATGGCGAAGCAGCTGAGATTGCAGGCCAGTTGCGGTGTCCGGTGTGCACCGGACAATCGGTGCTGGAGTCGAATTCCGGCATCGCCCAGGAAATGCAGGCTGTCATTCGGGAACGGCTTGGCGAGGGCGAGACCGAGGAAGAAATCCTCGAATACTTTGTCGGGGCATACGGTGACTGGATCATTCTCAAGCCCCGGGCGATCGGATTGAACCTTCTGGTGTATATACTTCCGTCCGTTGCGCTGATTTTCGGCGGCGCATGGCTGGTGACGCGGATACGGAAATGGAGCCACGACTCCCCGGACACGGATGACGGGCAGGTCTCGGGGTTGAGTGAAGATGATGATCAGTGGCTGCGGGAGGCCATCGGTCGCGGCTGAGAGCCAACGCCGTCGGTATGACACAAGAAAGTGGAACCAGACCCCCCCCTGGTGGTATACTAGTGGTTTAGGTTTATCCTGGTCGCCGGAGATACGTTCGGCCCGACCGTGCAATTCAGGTTTGGAGCGCCATGTTCTTCAATTCACGAGCCCTCGACTCTTTCGACCAGTACTTGCAAGACGTCGAACGGTACCCGTTGATCGCGGACCCCAAAGAAGAGCGGGAAATCGCTCGGCGTGCCCGCGAAGGTGACAAGCAGGCGGCGGAACGCCTCGTGACGGCGAACCTCCGTTTCGTGATTTCCTACGTAAAGAAATACCAGGGGCGTGGTTTGAATCTCGCCGAGCTGGTCTGCATCGGTAACGAAGGGCTTCTCAAGGCCGTCAAGAAGTTCGATCCCGAGAAGGGTGTGAAGTTCATCTCGTACGCCGTGTGGTGGATTCGCCAGACCGTGCTGCAGGCCCTGGCCGAGCAGACTCGGTCGGTTCGCATTCCCCTGAACCAGAATTCCAATCTGGTGAAGTTGTCCCGGACGGAGACCGCCTTGACCCAGAAGCTGGGGCGTTCGCCGACAGACAGGGAAATCGCCGATGAGATGAAGGAGCCCGTAGAAACGGTTCGTGCCCTGCGGAGAGTCGCGTCTGCGGAATTGAGCCTCGACGCACCGTTAGACAAATCGGATCGCGACAGCGCGTCCTTCGGGGAGCGGTTTTCCGGCGCTGACGAGGGTGACATCGAGATCGATGTCGAGGCGCAGGCCCGGCGGGAGTTCCTCGAGCGCATGTTCGAGAGCTACCTGACCGAGAGAGAGCGCAAGATCCTCGTGCTGTACTATGGCCTGGACGACGGGGAGGAGATGACGCTCGAGCAGATCGGCGAGCTTCTGGGCGTTACTCGCGAGCGGATCCGCCAGATTCGCAACCGTGCTTTCGACAAGTTGAAGACCTCACTCGACGGCGAGGCCCTCGAGGGATTCTGGCGGGCCACGGCGTAACAGCTTCCAGGGAGCCACCAGCACGAAGATTCCCACGGTGAGGAGAGCGCTGACCACGCACCAGCGGCAGACGGCGTGGATGACGAACAGTTCCACCGCCGTCAGATAGATCGAGAAGGCCAGGCCACCCGTAGCGAGTATTGCTACGAGTTTGCCTGGCCTGCTCGTTTCAGGTCGCCCCGCCACCAACAGCAGCCCGAGAACCAGCACCCCGCCATACCAGGCGAACCCCCATGCCGGCACGGGAATGCCCAGAAAGTCCGCGTACTTCGAGGACTGCACCACATCACACGATCCCGTCCCACACAGCAGGACACCATAGAAACCGAGGTGGTAGAGCAGCAGATACAGCGAGACGAATGTCCCGACTAGCGCGAGTATCACGACACCACGGTGGCGAGTCTCGGCGGTCACTGTTACTCCGGACTACCCGCTGTAGCGGCCGCCAACTCCTGCTGGATCAGCCGTTCCATGCCCGCGTAGCTGAAGAATTCCCGTCTCGGCGGAATCGGCCGTCCATTGATGAACAAGGAGGGCGTTGAGTTCACCCCGAGGCTCTCTCCGTAGCGCCTGGCCGCTCCGATTTCCTGTAGCCCGGATCGATCATCCAGACATGCGCGGAAGGCGTCGGTTTCCACCCCTGCCGTCTCGGCGATCTCGATGAACTTGCGGTTCGGGTTGGCTTCCCGCCCCCAGTCGTCAGTCAGAGCGAACAGCAGATCGTGCATCTGCCAGTAGCGGCCCTGCTGGTCCGCGCACTTGGCGGCGAGTGCCGGAGCCCACGAAGCCTGGTTCAGCGGGAAGTCGTAGTTGATCCACCGAACCGGCCCATCCGGACCGGCGAAGTCACGACGGATAGCCTTTCCGGTCACGGAATTGAACGAGCGACAGGCCGGACAGAGAAAGTCGGCAAACTCGACGATAGTGACGGGCGCATCCGCCGAACCAATAGCGACCCCGGCATCGGCGCTCGCCGGCGCCCCGGTCTCGGCGACGCTGAGGGGCGAAAGCGCGGCTGGCTCGCTACCCGAATCCCGCGCCATCACGAGCGCGGCTCCGCCGGCTATGACGAGACCACCGACAAGCAGATAGAACCCCTTGCCTCCTCCTGACCCCGAGCGCTTCGCTCCCTTCGAAGGCTGAGCCTTTCGGGTGGTGTTTTTCTGACTTTTCTTGTTGGCCAACTTGGGCTCCTTTTGCGTTTCACGCGGGACGGTTCGGTTCGACAAGTCCCTCCGGGGACGTCATACCACGAATACTGCGACGAGTGCCACTACGAGCAGCAGGGTTACTGCGCCGAGTGCGGCCAACTGGACCCACTCCGGAATACCGCGGCGTTCCTCGGTCGTTACCTGGACGAGCCTCGGCAGCAGTTCCGTCGACCAGGTCTTCTCGATTTCCTCGACCAACTCCCGCCAGGCGCCGACATACCCGCTGTCCAGTCGGGCCAACGTTGCTCGCCACTGCTCGGCCGCTTCGCCAAGTCGGCCGTCGTCATCGCCCGGCGACCCTTCTCCATATTCTCCAAGTGCTCCGATCAGCAGTTGACTCTCGCTGTCCAGGCCTTCGAACCGCGACCACAGCCGGTCGAACGGAGCCTGCATCCGATCGAGGAGTCGCTCTCTCATCGCCTCCGGGATCAGGGCGACACGTTTCTCTCTCTCCTCCAGGTCGACATCCTGGACATGGGCGAGTCTTCGGGCTTCGGCCCCAAACACGTCCAGCATGCGATCAGCGGCTGCAGCTACGGCCGCTCTCGTGTCCGCCTGAAGGCCGGCCGCGTCCATCGCCTCGGTAGCACGCATGAGGCTATCGGCCATCGAAGCGGCGGACTTGCGGAGGATCAGGGGCCCCAGGGCGATTTCACCGAGTTCCAGGAAGTGGGCCTCGAAGAACCCGGGCTCCAGGAGGGCCCGGGCCTGTAGTTCGCCCGGCACATTGGCTGCCGCCCGATTGGCGACCTCGTGCAGCGCACCGGCAGCCGCGGAGAACTCGGGCAGGTCGGCCTGCGGCGGTGGAGATACTTCTTTTCGGCTGAACAGCTCCAGGGAATGGCTGGCGGCCTCCGACGACCCGACGATAGGCTTCCGGCATGCCGTGGCCAGGGCCACGATCTCCTCCGGAAACAAGTAGCGAAGACGAATCTGGTCTTCGCCGCGGGTCAGAAGCACGGCGTCTCCTCCGACCTCTCCGGGGCGGGAGATTTGACGCTTCACGCGATCCACCGGCCAGACCATCGTGTGCTGGCTCGGACCCGACAGCAGGTAGATGGCCCGGCGGGTCGCTGCCGCCAGGAACAGGCCTCGCACCGGCGCGCCGTCGAACGTGCCATCCACGGCGGATCCCGCCACGAACAGAACGACCTCGTGGCCCAGTTGCTTCATCAGCCGGCCACGCAGCTCCGTGTGGTCGACACCCTGCTCGAGCCAAGCGTGAAAATCGCCGAGCGCCCGACCCTTCGCGCGGACCGCAAGGCTGACGTCCTCGGCAAACACGAGGACCATTCCCGATCTGCGAGATACCCATCGGACTTCGCGCCACGGCACGAACCGCTCACCGTACCGCACCCCGCCCTCTTCTCGCCGGACCTCGGTGTCGCGCTCTACACGCGCCCCGTGCACCAACACGTCCAGCCGCAGGATATCTTCAGCCATCCAACAGGAACTCCATGACTTCGTCAGCCGCGGTCAGGTCCGGGAGCACCGCGTCCGGCGCGTGGGCAGCGAGTTCGGACACGGAGTGGCGGCCCGTTGCCACGGCAAGCACCCGCGCACCGCTTGCGCGCGCACACCGGATATCGGCTGGCGTGTCGCCGATGACTACGGCCTCGTCGGCGCTGAAGGAACGACCGAAGTGAGCTGAGGCGCGCGCCAGCGCCACGGGCGGCAAGTCCGCCCGGTGCTCCGCGTCGGAACCGAAGCCGCCGAACTCGAACCGGTCGGCGCATCCGGCTGCCCGCAACTTGAGCCGGGCGCCCTCTTCCAGGTTTCCGGTCACCAGACCGCAGGCGAATCGTGTGTCGGCTGTCAGT
>JARFPW010000015.1 GCA_029288095.1 Gemmatimonadota bacterium | reverse complement strand
GTGTATTACCAGCAGATCAGGGATTTCGTCGGGCCGATCACGGTGGAGACGCCCAGCGTTTTCCTGGATCCGGCCACCACGGCAGCGTATGTGAGCACGCAGCTCGAACCGCTCGTGACGGGGGGCACGCTGACCCAGGGGGACGTTGACGCCCTCATCGGAGGCCTGGCCGCGATCCCGTTCGGTACCGTAACGCCTTCTGTCTGGGATGCGCCGGACATTCTGCTCACCTATCGCAATCTCGGTGATGTAAACCTGTGGGGCTTCGAGGTCGGGGCGGAGTTCATCGCGAGCCCGACGATGACGTTCGGCGGATCGTTGTCGCACGCAAGTGAAGACTGCTTCGACCTGGATGAGGACGGGGCGTGCTTCAGCCCGGAAGACCGGGCGCTCAACTCGCCCAAGTGGAAGGGCCAGCTGATGGCCCGCTACGACAACGAGAGCTCCGGTCTGCTGGGTGAGGCGCGTGCGCGACTGATCGGGGGCTTTCCGCAGGCTGCGGGTGTCTTCGTCGGAGACGTGGATTCCTATTCCCTCGTCGACCTGACCATAGGCTATCGATTCGAGCGGTTTCCCAACGCGACCGTGACACTCACCGCATCCAATGTGTTCGATGATCGACACTTCCCCATGATTGGCGCGGCGGAAATCGGTCGTCTGGTGATGCTGCGGTTGCGTTACGACTTCTGACGGGCGGGAAGCGGTGTCGGTGACGGACGCCGGGGGCGCCTTCGTTCCGTATTTCTCGCATCTGCAGCTCGACCGCCTGCGGGCGGGCGGCGCGCGCGACGCACCCACCCGCGAGACATTTTCGGGAACTCTGCTGTTTCTGGATATCGTCGGATTCTCAGGTGTCACCGAACAGCTCCGCGAACTGGGTCCGAAGGGTGCCGAGGTGCTGTCCGGAGTTCTTCACGCCTATTTCGAGCCCATCCTGGCGACACTGCGTAAGCACGGTGGCGACGTGCTGTTCTTCGCCGGCGATGCCGTCGGCGTGATGTGGAAGACTTCTGCCCGAGCGGACCTCGGCGAGGTCGCGATCCGGGCGGCACAGAGTGCCCTCGACATCCAGAAGCTCGTCGGCGAGATCGACTCACCCTGGGACTCGTCGCTTCAGTTTCGAGCCGCCCTCGGCGCGGGCGACCTGGAAGCGATCGAACTCGGTGGAGTCGGCGGGCAGTGGTTGCAGGTCGTGCGCGGCGAGGCGCTGGATGAGTGCCGGCTGGGGGACAGGGCGGCCTCGGCGGGCGACGTGATCATCAACGCGCACCTGCTGCGGTTGCTCGAGGAAGCGGATCCCGTGGCGGCACCGATCGAGGGCGGGCATCACTTTCGCCTGACCGGACTACGCCAGCGAATCGACCCCCGCCCACTGCCCGATCTGGACCTCACGGACATGCCGGCAGCGCTGCTGGCAGACTGCCTGCCGAAGGCAGTCGCCCGGCGCGTCGAGAGCCGCAGCGATCTGATGGCGGAGTTTCGCCAGGTAAGCGTGCTGTTCCTGAACCTGGTCGGGCCCGAGGCGGGCGCCGGGTACCAGGCAGGCGTCGAGACACTGCAGCAGGCCGTCGTCGCCGCCCAGAAGCACATTGATCGGCTCGAAGGAGTGTTGTACCAGCTGCTCGAAGACGACAAGGGAATCAACCTGATCGCAGCCTTCGGGCTCCCGGGGACGTCGCATGCCGACGACGCGATGCGCGCTGTGCTCGTCGGACGAGGCATCCTGGCGGCTTTCGAGGAGCTGGGGCTTCATCCGGTCGGGGGGATCGCTACCGGACAGGTCTACTGCGGCGTTCACGGGGACGACCTGAGAAAGCAGTACTCCGTCATCGGATCGACGATCAACCTGTCGGCCCGTCTTATGTCGCTCGCACCCCACCACGGTCTCCTGTGCGACGAAAGCACGCGGAATCTGGTCGGCCGGAGAATCGAGTTCGCGGACGTTGGCCGGACGACGCCCAAGGGGTTCGCCGAACCCGTTGCCATGTACGTACCGGGCGAGGAGGTGAGGCTCGCTGCTCCCTCCGAAACTGATGAGGACATCTTCGGACGTGGCGAACAGATTACCGCCCTCACCCGAACGATGGACGCCGTGCAACAGGACGGCGTTTCCCGCGCCTTCATCATCAAGGCCGAGGCGGGAATGGGGAAATCGACCCTGGTCCGGGTGGCGAAACAACTCGCCGGCGAACGTGGCCTGCCCGTAACACATGGAGCTGCCGACTCGTTCGAGACAGGAACCGCGTATTACGCGCTCCGCGACGTCGCTCGCGCCTGGTTCGGGATCGAGCCGGAAGACGACCGTGATCGGGCGATTCAGCGGGTGGCAGAGGCCTTCGAGGAGTCGGCGAGTGACCCGGAGTTGATTCCGCTGCTCGGAAGCATCCTCGGTTTCGATCTACCGGAGACGCACGCCACGGAGCAGCTGCGGGGCCAGGCTCGGGCTGTTGCATTGCACGACTTGCTGCTGAGCCAGGCGATGCGACGGGCGTTGCGATCGACGATGGTCCTCGCCCTGGAGGACGGCCACTGGCTGGACGAGGCGTCGTGGGGTCTTGTGCCGTCACTTCTGGACCAGATACCCCGACTCTGCCTGATCCTGACGACCCGACCGATGGCGAACCCGCCGGAGGAGTTCGATGCCCTGCTTGAACGCACGGACGCGGAGGTCCACAACCTCCCGCCGTTCGGCCGCTCGGCAACGGAAGAACTGATTCAGTCGGAACTCGGTGTGTCGGAGGTGTCGGACGACTTTGTCGAATTCGTTACCGGACGGGCGGCTGGCAACCCCTTCTTCGCTCGCGAAATTGTGCGGTCGCTGAGGGAATCGGGCGGCATCCTGATCGAGGAGTCGAGCGCCGACATCGTACTGGACGAGGACGATGCGGTGCCCGTTCCGCTGACGCTCGAAGGCGTTATCACCTCACGCATCGATCGGATCGACCCAGACGTTCAGGTGACCGTGAAGGTGGCGGCGGTCCTCGGTCGAGCGTTCGAGATTGGTGTGCTGGGCGAGATTCACCCTGCCCGGCTGGACGCGCAGACACTCGAATCCCACATGGAAACGCTTCAGCAGGCCTCCCTGCTGGGTCCGGATGACGACGGCGGACAGATCTTCACGCACGCGCTCACGCAGGAGGCAGCTTACAACCTTCTGTCGTTCGCTCAGCGGGAGCTGTTGCACCGGTCCGCTGCCGAGACTCTCGAATCGATTCACCAGGATGCGCTCGAGCAGATCAGTGCGCGCCTCGGGTACCACTTTCGCATGGGACAGGTGCCGGAACGGGCCGTCCCGTACCTCGCGATGGCGGGAGAGGCCGCGGTCGACGCATATGCCAGTCGGGACGCCATCTCACTGCTCAGTCAGACTCTGGAGCTCGACGAGCAGGTCCGCGGACCTATGGATCGGGATCTCAACCGGGCACGCTGGTGCCGGCTGATCGGACAGGCCCACTACCACCAGGACCAGCAACCGCTGGCGGGGGACTGGTATCGTAGGTCGATACGACTCGCCGGCGCGCTTCCGAGAGGCCGTGTGCTCGGGGTGGCCGGGATCCTGGGCCAGGCCCTGTTCTCTCCGGGTCGCATCGGCGATCCGCCAAGGCGCGAGGTGGGTGCGGAGGACCGCAACAGAATGCTCGAAGGCCTGGCGGCCGGACGCGAACTGGCGGTCGTCTACATGTGGGACAGCTCACTGGGCAAGTTCGCGTTGAACAGCCTGAATCAGGCACGCGTGTCCCGGGTCGTCGGTCCTTCGGCAGAATCGGCCGACGCCAACGCAACGCTGGGGTTTCTGATCTCGGCCGGAGGATTCTACAAGGCCGGCGAACGGGTGGCGTTGCAGGCGGTCGAGACGGCCGAGGCGGTCGGCGACTTGAGGCAGACCGTTTCCGTTCTCACGATTGCCGGGATGCTGCTCGAGCAGAATGGGCGGCCGGCGGAGGGCCTTCCGTACCTGCGTCGCTGCAACGAATTGGCGGCGGGAATGCAGACCGGAATG
>JARFPW010000295.1 GCA_029288095.1 Gemmatimonadota bacterium | reverse complement strand
GTCATTCGACGGCTCGGGAGCGTCCCAGGTAGTGGATAAGCTCCGCAGCATCCGGCTCGATCTCGCGTCGGGTGAGTTCCGCCTCTCGGACCTGATGGGCCAGCTCCCGCCACCGCGCGAGGAGCCGGCTTTCGATGCGGATGGTCTAGCGACGATCGCGCTTCGTTGGGGCGGAGTTCTCGGCGGTCCGGAAGGCGAAGCGCCGGCGCTGACCGGCACGGCGACGTATTCCGGGCTCACGGTTGCAAGCAGGGAACGAGGCCAGCTCGTCAGCGGAGCTTCGGGGACGGTGTCCTTCACCACCGATGGGCTGGACGCACCGGATATCTCAGGCCAGTTGTTCGGTCGTCCGTTCCAGGCCCGGATGAGCGTCCGCGACTTCGACGCTCCGACAATCTCAGGGCACCTGGCGGGAGAGTTCGATCTCGCGCAACTCCAGGAATTCTCGGACGGCGAGCCGATGCCGGTCACCGGATCGGCGGCGGTTGACGTCGACTTCGGTGGTCCCGCGGGTGAGACGGACCGCTGGGAGGTCAGCGGACCGATCCGGCTGAGGAACGTGTCGTACGCGAGCCCGCGTCTGCCGGCGCCGGCCGAAATCGCTGACGGGACGATCCGCCTGTCGGGCGACGGGATGCAGGCCGATGGAGTGCCGGTGCGCATCGCGGACAGCGACGCCATGGTCAGCTTCTCGAGCCCCGGCTTCGTGCGCTACCTGCTCAGCGACCCGGCCGAGCGAGGCGTCGCTCCTCCGATCCAGTTCACCGCACGCTCCAACCGCCTGGCCGCGGCTGATCTGCGCCGCGAAGAGCCGGCGGTCGGCTACAGCGACCTGGTCAAAGCGCGCCTGACCGGCCGCCGCGTGGACGGCCAGGATCCGCAGGAAATCGCCCGGGCGCGATACCGGCTCCCCGAGTTGACCGACTACCGGGCCTCCGGGACGATGACGATTGGCGATTGGGTGAATCCACCGACGAACGCCGGGGACGTGTCGTTCCGGGTCGCACTCGCCGATGGAGTGATCGACATCACGCAGGTCGAGGGAGGCGTGTACGGAGGCCGGTTGTCCGGAGGGCTGCGGCTCGACCTGGACGCGTCCGAGGGTTCGCGTGCCGTGGAGTACGATCTTCATCTCACGACGGCTCGCGCAGGCGACTTCCTTGAGCGCTGGACCACGCTCGGCCGGCGGCTCGACGGCGTGCTGGACTTCGACATCACCGGATCGAGTCCGCTGGATGACGGCTTCCTGCCGATGCCCGCCGGGTTCTCGGCCGCGGGACGCGCAAGCTTCGTTCAAGGTCGGTTCCAGGACATGGGAATCACGGACGCGGTCAAGCAGCGGTTCAACCTCGCGCCGGACAAGCTGTCCCAGTTCAAGGACCTGGGTGGCCCGTTCGAGATCCGTGACGGGCAGTTCGTGGTGCAGAACTGGAACATCGGCTCGGACGACATCTCGGGCGTGATCAGCGGCTCGGCGGGCCTCGGCGGTGTGCTCGACCTCGACCTCGCGGCGATGCTGCCCATCGAAGCCATCCGCAACGCCGGCATCGTCGGCAATAACCCTGCGTTGAGCGCGTTGCTCGACCAGCTATCGGACGGAAGTGACTACGTACCCGTCCGGTTCGACGTGGGCGGTACCATGGAGAGTCCGGCGCTCCAGATCGATGGTGAAGCGCTCGCGGCGACGCTTCGCGACCAGGTGCAGAACCAGGGCCGCGACCAGGTGCAGGATGCGGCAGAGAGTCTGCTCGAAGGGCTGCTGAACCGGGGAGGGGAAGAGGCTGCCGAACCGGACTCGGCAGAGGCGGAGGATCCCTAGAACTACCGGCGGGCCGGAGTCTTCGCCCCGGCCCGCCAGATCTATCCTGAGTGCGACGCTAGCGTCAGGCGGACTTCTTCTTCAGGAACGAGACCACGAGCGGGAACAGCGCACCGATCACGGCCGACGCTCCAAGGTCACCGACCATGCCGGCCTCGAGCGGCGTCCCGACGAGTTGTCCGCCCGTCACTCCGCCGATCGCTCCCAGTACCGAGTTGAGCATCGGGCCGAGCGAGCGAGCCTTGGCGAGCATTCCGCCTGCGTTACCGCCAGCGACGCCGGCGACGAGTTGAAGGAGCAGAGAAGTAATGTCCACGGGCAGCCTCCTGAAGGGGTGCGTTACTACCGGGAGAGTGCCAGAACGTTACGACATTGCGAGGTGCAGTCGCAACGGGAAGTCGGCGTCCGCTCCTCAGCGCACCGGAGCGGACACGCCGAGTACCCAGCCATCAGCGCCTGCCGACAGGAGTGGTTGAACAGGGATAGTTGAACCGTCGTCCCGGCCGTGTCCACCCAGAAGTCGACGTGACAGCTTGCCGGCGAGCACACCTACTGCAGCGCCCGCGATGACGTCCGTGACCCAATGCTCCCTGCCGATCACCCGACTGGCCCCCGTGAGCAAGGCGATCGGATAAGCCACATAAGTGACCCAAGGAGCGTCTTCGGCAAACTCGTCGGACACCACGGTGGCGAGTGCGAACACAGCCGAAGTATGGCCTGAGGGGAACGAGTAATGCTGCCGCGAGAAGGTGAAGGAATTGAAGTCGCTGCTCTCCCCACCGAAACTCGCCGGCCGCCGTCTCCCAATGATCAGTTTGGCGGGAAGAACCATGATCGTGGAAGCCGCCATAGCGCCCAGCGAGAGTCGTCCGACTCGAGACAAACGGGCGTTGCCGGACAGTGCTCCACCAAGCAACGCTGCGCCGCCGAGTCCGACCGCGACGTAGCCTCTTCCAAGAACGTCTCCGGCGTCGTGCCAACTTCCGGCAAAGCCGCCCGGATGGCTGTCCGGGCTGAGCCGTCCATCGATCCCCTCGAACGGTTCTACCGCAAGCAGGGAGCCGAAGAACAGTGCCGCATATGTCAGGTCTTGCGTGCGAAACAGGGGAGGAGAGGAGTCAGGAACCAACACCTGGGAATACGTGGGGCTCACTGCCGACAGAAGCAGCAAACCCGCGATTGGCCCCATAAGACGGGCCTGTAGCCTCTGTGTCACCCTGGCTCCAAGGTAGAAGATGGCGCCCCTTTCGGAGCGCGTTCCCAACCTCGGAAGTGCACGAGGCATGCCCTGAACGGGGAATCATTTCACATGATGTCTGCCTACCCGAGGTACCAGCGCCCCACGAACCAGATCGCCAGCGCTCCAAGTATGGGCAACGAGAACAGGTACCAGTCGGGTTGCGGGCCTCCGCGCTGCTTGAACGCGTAACCGACGCCAAGCACCAGCACGAGCAGGGCGAACCACCACACCCAGGTGATCTGTGGTTCCGGAGCGATCAAGGCAGTAACGATGGACGCGGCGCCTGCCAGGGCGGTTCCCAGGAGCAGGTTGGCGACGATGTAACCAGTCGGGGGCGACTGCCCGGCCGTCGTGGCCTCCGCGGCGCCCGGCCATGTCTTGCCCAGCACGATGTTCATGACGCCAACGGCGACGGCCATGGCGATGTAGCCCGCCAGGATGCTTCCGATTCCGAGAAGTATGCCACTCATACAGGAGCCTCCGATCTGCGTGTGCTACTCGATGGCATGTTTGGCTAACCGGGGCTTACTGCGCCGTGTATCCGCCATCGAGGGGGAGCGTGATGCCCGTGGTGAAGGAATTCTCGGGCGAGGCCAGCCACAGCACGGCCTGCGCCACTTCACCTGGTTCGCCAAAGCGTTTCATGGGATGCAGAGTGCGGGCAAATTCGATCAACTCTGCGTTCTGATCGGCGATTCGGTCGAACATCTGAGTCTCGATCACGGCGGGGGCCACCGCGTTCACCCGAATCCCGTGTTCCGCATATTCGAGCGCCGCGGTCTTGGTGAGGCCGATGACCGCGTGCTTACTGGCGGAATACGTTGCCAGTCCCGGAAATCCTATGAGACCGGCGATCGACGCGTTGTTCACGATCGCCCCGCCTCCACCCGCAAGCATGGCCGGTGCCTCGTGTCGGATGCAGGAAAACATGGAACGAACGTTGGTTCGGAACACGTGATCGAAATTGTCGAGCGAGGCCTCGTGAAACGGGGCAAGCGGGTCGCCTTCAATCCCGGCGTTGTTGAACGCGATGTCCAGGCCTCCAAATCGCTCGACAGCCGCCTCGACAAGTCGTCGAACCTGGTCGTCATCCGTCACGTCGGTCCGAACGAAGGCCGCCTGTCCGCCGGAAGCCCGAATGGACTCCGCGGCAGGCTCGCCGAGCTCTTCGCGGCGACCCGCCAGCACCACGCTGCAGCCGACCTTCGCGAATGCCTCCGCGGTCGCGAGTCCAATCCCCGACGTAGCTCCCGTGACGAGGGCGACGCTATCCGTGAACGGTTTCTGGGCCATCCAGGCCTCCCTTTGGGTGTATCGTGATTCGTGCGGCACCATCATAAGGGGAGGGCCCTCTCCGGGCACAGGCGAACCGTCCAGATGGAGTGCCAACAAGAGCTTGACAGTTGGGATTGAACATGGGAGCTTCATTAAAGACTCAGCGGTACGATTTATAACAACCTGAGTCACTTGGAGGTCTATGATGATCAGACGAGTGTTGTCAGCTTCTGCGTTCGTGGTAGCCCTGGCGCTTGCCGCGCCGCTCAGCGCCCAGACCCTCTATATCTCGGTGGGTGGGGCGTTCCCGACCGGTGACGATCTTGATGGCATCAATACCGGTTTGATGGCCGCCGGAGGCGTCACGTTTGACGTCGGTGCGAACGGGCTCTGGGCTGGTGTCGAAGGCGCGTATGGCCGGCACGGGACAGATTTCACGGGGGACGGAGACGTCACCGCCAAAACCTATTCCGTCCAGGGGATCCTGGGCTACTCGTTTGATACGCAGGGTAGCGTAGATCCGTACATCTGGGGAGGCGCCGGACTGGCGGGAGGTAAGATCAGCGACGATACCGAGTCGTTTTCCGGGTCTGGATTCGGCTGGCAGGGTGGTGCGGGCATTTCGTTCGGCGGTGAGGATGCGAACGTTCGACCCTATGTCGAGGGCCGGTATCACAGTGCAAGCGTAGAATTCGACGGCGATACGTCCGACACTACGCTCTCGTTCTTCGCCGCCCTCGTCGGCGTGACGATCGGCGTTGGTAACTAGACGGAAAGACGGCACATAGCGGCCTCGGGGCCTCATTTCTTGGGGCCCCGTCCCGCCGCAGGCACCCGGAGGCTCGCCGCGCAGGCCAGCCGCCGGCTTCGCTCCGTTACACCCTACCCCTTGACGGATCGCATGTCGCCGTAAACCTTTGGGACAAGCTAGTGTGCACCTGTCCCGCACCAGCCCAGATTTTCGGAGGTTGCACGATGATCCGACGTGTGTTGCTCACGTCCGCGGCAGTGCTGTCTTTTGCGCTCGTCGCTCCGCTCACCGCCCAGGCCCAAACCCTGTATATCTCGGCGGGTGGTGCGTTCCCAACCGGTGACGATCTCGATGGCGTCAATACCGGTTTGATGGCTGCCGGCGGCGTCACGTTTGATGTCGGAGCAAATGGCGTCTGGGCTGGTGTCGAGGGCGCGTATGGCCGGCATGGGACGGATTTTACGGGCGATGGAGACGTGACTGCCAAGACGTATTCCGTTCAAGGCATTCTCGGCTACTCGTTTGACACGCAGGGTGGTGTCGATCCGTACATCTGGGGAGGAGCCGGATTGGCGGGTGCCAAGATCAGCGATGATTCCGAATCGTTTTCCGGTTCGGGATTCGGCTGGCAGGCCGGAGCCGGCGTTTCGTTCGGCGGTGAGGATGCCAATGCCCGACCCTACGTCGAGGGCAGGTATCACAGTGCAAGCGTAGAATTTGACGGTGACACGTCCAATACTACGGTCTCGTTCTTCGCCGCCCTAGTCGGCGTGGCGATCGGCGTAGGTAACTGACGCGCTAGTTCAGTAAGAACCTGCCGTAGAACACCCGTGGACGGGGCCCGGCTTGACGGGTCCCGCTTCCACGGCAATCCTTCGACCTGGCTAGTGTGCATCGTCCCGCGCCAGCCCGGGTCCCAGGAGTCAACATGATTAGACGTGTGCTGCTCGCGTCAGCCGCCGTTTTGTCTCTTTCCCTGGCAGTTCCCACCACCGCCCACTCCCAGAGCGTGTATGTGCTTGCCGGTGGCGCATTTCCCACCAGCGAGTTCGGCGAGGTGTTCGATACGGGCTGGATGGTCGCGGGCGGTCTGAAATTGCCGATCGGGCCGGGCGGCTTCTGGCTCGGCGTCGAGGGATCATACGGGCAGAACGGAACCCCGGCGGACGGCGTGGATGCCAACCCCATCGGCGCGATGGCCAAGATCGGGTTAGACGTCCCCGTGCCCGGTGGGATTCAGCCCTTCGTATTCGCGGGCGCTGGTTTGCTGGCTACCAAGTTCTCGGTCGGGGAGTTGAGCGAGACGGAGTCGAAGTTCGGCTACCAGCTCGGTGGAGGACTCGACCTCGGGAGCGGCGTGATCAGTCCGTTCGTCGAGGTACGATTCGAGTCTTCGGAGGACATCGATTTCTTCGCGGCCCTGTTCGGCCTGTCGATCGGCTTGAACTGACGCCGCCAATGTCCTCACGACCTGAGCTCGCCGTTACCGGCCTGCACCACGTGACTGCGATCTCCGGCGACGCCCAGCAGAACCTCGACTTCTACACGGGTCTGCTGGGCCTGCGACTCGTCAAGCGCACGGTCAACCAGGACGTGCCGGATACCTACCACCTGTTTTACGCGGACGGTGACGGGCGGCCCGGCACGGACCTGACGTTCTTCCCCTGGCCGAACATGCCTCCGGCGCGTCAGGGGATCGGCCTGACGATGGAAGTGGGCTTCTCGGTCGCCCGGGGGAGCCTGGACTGGTGGGCCGAACGCCTGGAATCCGCCGGAATCCGTTGTACGCCCGAAGAGCGATTCGGCGAGCGTTCGCTCTCGTTCAGCGACCCGCACGGTCTCGGTCTGTCCCTGACGGAGACGGATGGCCCGCTCGTGACGGCTCCGTGGGATCGAAGTACGGTCCCCATGGCGCATCAACTGCGCGGCTTTCACGCCGTGCGGCTGTGGGAACGCGATCTGGTGCGGACTGCGCGGTTTCTGACGGACGGTCTGGGTTTCGAGGAGACGGGTGAACAGGCGGGCTGGCACCGGTTCGAGGTCGGCGACGGCGGGCCCGGCCGCCGCGTCGAAGTCAGGGAGTTACCCGAGGAGCGACGCGGATCCTGGGGAACCGGCGCCGTTCACCATGTGGCGTTTCGCGTCGACGACGATGACCACCAGGCCCGGATTCGGGAACGTGTTGCTGCCGCCGGGCAGCAGCCGACCGAGGTCATCGACCGATTCTGGTTTCGGTCCATCTACTTCCGCGAACCGGGCGGGGCACTGTTCGAAGTGGCCACCGACGGCCCTGGATTCGCCGTCGACGAGGATCCCTCCGCGCTCGGTGAGAGGCTGATTCTGCCGCCCTGGCTGGAGGCGCGTCGCTCCGAGATCGAGGCGGACCTGGCCCCGCTGGGCGCCGCCATCACGGCCGTCGGCTAGGTTTTCCACCGTGAGTACACTCCTGGATCTGCTTTCCCGTCCCTGGCCCTGGTACGTGGCCGGCCCACTCATCGGGCTGGTCGTGCCCGCGCTGCTCGTGTGGGTGGGCCGTCCGTTCGGCATCTCGTCCAGCTTTCGAGACGTGTGTGCGGCGACGATTCCCGGGAAGCTCGAGTACTTCGGGTATGACTGGAAGGACCACGCCTGGCGGCTCGCGTTCTCGGTGGGGGTGCTTGGTGGCGGGTTTCTGGCCTGGCAGGTGCTGGCTCCCACCGATCCCGGCGGCCTCTCCGTAGCGGTCTCCGAGGCTACACGCGCAGACCTCCTCGCTCTAGGGATTACCGATCAGACCGGGCTCGTGCCCCGCCAGCTGATCAGTTGGGAGGCACTCGGGTCGGTTGCCGGCCTGACGGTCGTCGTCCTCGGCGGGTTCCTTATCGGTTTCGGCACACGCTGGGCCGATGGCTGCACCACGGGGCACGCCATCACCGGGTTGTCCAACCTGCAGCTCGCGTCCTTGATCGCGGTGATCGGGTTCTTCGCCGGCGGATTGATCTCGACCCACTGGCTGCTCCCGATCATCCTCGCGGGGCTCCAGTGAGCGGTCGCAGACGCGTCGCGGTGCGCTCGCTGTTTCTCGGCCTGGCATTCGGATTCGTACTCGTCCGCTCGGAGGCGATCTCGTGGTACCGCATACAGGAGATGTTCCGTCTCCAGAGCTTCCACATGTACGGGATCATCGGCAGCGCCGTGCTGGTGGGTATGGTGTCCCTGTGGATCATTCGTCGGCACGAGATACGGGGGCCGGACGGCGAAGCCCTCGAAATCGCACCGAAGGAAACGGGAGGCCGAAACACACGCTACTGGGCGGGCGGTGCGGTGTTCGGCCTCGGCTGGGGCATTCTGGGCGCCTGCCCCGGACCGATCTACGCACTCATCGGATCCGGACACACCGTGTTCTTCGTTGCTCTCGGAAGCGCCGTCTGCGGCACCTGGTTGTACGGTGCTCTCAGGGACCGGCTTCCGCACTACTGAGTATGTGATTTACCGTTGATTCGGCGCCGACAGTTGCCTAGGATCCGGGTGGGGAACAACCTGCACCAGGGAAGCATCATGAAACGACAAAAACTGCCCATCCAACTCGGTGTCATCGCTCTGGTTGGCGCGTTGCTCGCGCTGCCTGCGCAAGCGCCCGCCCAGGTGAGGAGCGCGACTGCGGACTCCCTTCCCTGGGGCGTCACCATGGAAATGGTCGAGCAGGGCAAGGTGATCTTCGAAGGCGATGGCCTGTGCACGACCTGCCACGGCGAGACTGGCGCCGGTGCCGTCGGACCGAACCTCGCCGACGATGACTGGCTGCAGGCCAAAGGGAGCTACCTGTCGATCCTTCAGACGATCCTGACGGGCGTTCCCGAAACGCGTTCGGAGACGGGAACGGCCATGCCGCCCCGCGGCGGGACCAAGATCGACGACGTGATGGTCCAATCCGCCGCCGCCTTCATCTGGAAGACGAGCCACCCGGAGTCGGGCGACTCACTTCCTCCCGGCGTGACGGCGCAGATGGTGGAGCGAGGCGAGAAAGTCTTCAACGTGACCGGAGCGTGCGCGCTCTGCCACGGCGCGGATGCGACCGGACTCCTGGGCCCTGATCTGACGGACGACGTGTGGCTCGACGCGAAGGGCGCGTACAAGACGATCGGCCGGATCATCGCGGAAGGCATTTCGGAAGAGTCGTCGACCAGTGGCGTAGCCATGCCCGCTCGCGGTGGATCGGAGATCTCGGAATCCGACATCGAGCGCGTGGCGGCCTACGTCTGGTACATGAGCCGCCGGCAGTAGTCCTGACGTCGAAAACGCGTCCCATGCTTCCGACCAGGTCGGTGTCGTGTGCCGTCGCGGCGCTGGCCCTGGTTCCGGGAGCCTCTTCAGCCCAGGATTTGCCTCCCAGAATCGACGCCCGGCCGGGCGCGGGTTCGGTCATGGAAGCGATCGTCGACTCGGTTTCCGCCACCCGGATTGAAGCCGACATCCGACGTCTGGCTGGGTTCGGTACACGCAACACGATGTCGGACACCCTGTCGGAGACGCGCGGCATCGGCGCGGCCCGCCGCTGGATCAAGGCCGAGTTCGACAGCATCTCGGCAGCCTGCGGCGGATGCCTCGAAGTCTACTACCAGAGTTCGATCGTGACCGGCGCGCGCCGGATGCCGGACTCCACCAATGTCGTAAACGTAATCGCGATCCAGCGCGGGTCTGCGGACCCGAACCGCTATGTGATCATGTCCGGGGACATCGATTCGCGCGCTTCCGACGGATCAGATCCCGTGACCGACGCACCCGGCGCCAACGACAACGCCTCGGGCATGGCGGGCGCCATCGAGGCGGCCCGCGTCCTGACGCGCTACGAGTTTCCCGCTTCGATCGTCTACGCGGGGCTTTCCGGCGAAGAGCAGGGGTTATTCGGCGGCCAGAAGATGGCAGCCGAGGCGAAGGAAGCCGACTGGCGCATCGAAGCCGTGCTCAACAACGACATGATTGGGAATACGCAGGGCCAGAACGGCGTCACGGATAACACCGTTGCCCGCGTGTTTTCCGAGGGCATTCGCGCAGACGAAACGGAGCGGATGTCCCGCATCCGACGGTTCACAGGTGGCGAAGTGGACTCGCCGTCGCGGAACCTGGCGCGCTACGTGGACCTGATGGCCGACCTATACGTGCCAAATCTCGACGTAATGCTGGTCTACCGCCTCGATCGGTTCGGCCGCGGCGGGCACCATCGGCCGTTCAACGATGTCGGTTTCCCGGCCGTGCGGATCATGGAGGCGAACGAGGACTACCGCCGCCAGCACCAGGACATCCGGGTCGAGGATGGGGTCGAGTACGGCGACCTGGTCGAGGAGGTCGAGTTCGACTTCGCCGCCAAACTGACCGCGCTGAATGCCGTGACCCTCGCCGCCCTGGCCTGGGCGCCGCCCCCGCCCTCAGGTGTACAGATCCGGGGCGCCGTCCGACCGAGTACGACGCTGAGCTGGGAGGCGATCGATCCGACGATCGCCCCGGACCTTGCTGGCTATCGCGTGTACTGGCGGCTCACCGACCAGCCGCAGTGGCATTGGCGCGAGTACACCAGGTTGACCGAACACACGCTCTACAACGTGGTGATCGACAACTACATCTTCGGCGTCGCGTCCGTGTCGCAGACCGGGTTCGAAAGCCCCGTCGTGTTTCCCGGCCCCGTGGGAGCATTCGCACCCGTCCCGCCCCCGGCTCCCGCCGACTCCTCGGAAAGCTAAGGGAACCCTGGCATGGGCCTGATC
>JARFPW010000267.1 GCA_029288095.1 Gemmatimonadota bacterium | reverse complement strand
CCCGTAGTTCGAGTACGAGCCCGTGGCAGCGAACGGCTCGAAGTACGCCTCGAGGCTGAGATCCGGATTGAACTCATAGTTCGCCCGGAACTGCGCCGACAACGTGTGACGATCCAGTTCCGCGAACACGTATCGCCGTCCAAACGTCTCTGCCCGGCCATCGTCCAACGTCGTCACGAACTGCCGCGTGTTCACGCTGTGCGTGAAGTTCGGTCCACCCGAGAACTGCCAGGCTCCCCCTGGTCGATATTGAAAGAACAACCCGGTCGAAAAGACCCGGCCGCCGAGGGTGTCGTCCTCGTAGAAAGTGAAGAGATTAGCGCCGAACCGATTCTGGAACGGGGAATTCACATTGATCGAAAACCCGGTGGCGCCTGCGGTTCCCATCAGCGGGCCCCCGCGAGTCCGCGTATCGCTCAACCCGGCACCGCGGTAATCGAACTCGCCCGAGAATTGCCAGAAATTGAGCAGCCAGAGTCGCCACCTGGCTTCGTAGCGGGTCTGGAGTCGGTCACCGTCGAAGTTCCACTCGCTCTCGACCTCCGCCGAAAGGCCCCAGCTTCGGAACGTGCCGACGGTGTTCTCGCTATACGAGAGATCCGCCTGCGCTTCGATCCGATCGGCGCGTCCGAGGGCACCCGCATCGTTGATGTCGAACTCGGGCGACACCGCCAGTACCTGCGTCTCGAAAAACCAGTTCTCCCCGTCGGAGTGCTCGAGCTCCATGAACGCCCGGTAGCCCGTCAGCGAGGTCCGTGTCGGATCGAAATCGACGTGACCGGCGTCCGGTCGCTGGAAGTAATGGGCACTGAATTGCTGTACGCGTGCGATGGCGTCCGGGGTGCCGGATATATGGCTGCCCTGGATGATCCCCGTCAGCTCCGTCAGCCCGCCCCGGAACTTCAGGCTCGCGTCAGCGGCGAATGCGTAGGCCTCCTTGTTCAGACGGCTTGCCAGCGGATCGCTATCGGCGAGGTCCCGCTTGACGCCGGTGAACGCGAGACCGGCCGTGGATTTGGCTGCACCGAATTCCTGCAGGCCTCTGAGCACCAGCCAACCGGCCGTCGGCTCCACGCGCGCCTCTCCGAACGTCTCGGTGAGAGCGTCGTAGGTGGTGGCCGACTCTTCCGCGGTAACGGCGCCCAGCGCACCGACCGACAGACCTCCGGCCGTG
Organism: Gemmatimonadota bacterium; assembly: GCA_029288095.1. Classification (GTDB taxonomy): domain Bacteria; phylum Gemmatimonadota; class Gemmatimonadetes; order Palauibacterales; family Palauibacteraceae; genus JARFPW01. Next base: position 2,280 of record JARFPW010000267.1, on the reverse strand, counting down.
CGGCCCGTCAGCTTCGCCGCCCCGATGATCGTCGTGTTGTCGGGGACGTCCGCAAAATCTCCCCCGGGCGAACCGTGCGGTCTCGCCCCGATTCGCCGGGAAAAGAACAGGTCGTTCGCCCGCAGCAAGTCCGCGTTCTCTACGAAGAACGGTCGCCGCTCCTGGAAGAAAGTCGGAAATGCCGACAGGTTGACTTCCGCCGGGTCGGCCTCTACCTGCCCGAAATCAGGATTGAACGTGGCGTCGAGTGTCAGGCCGGACCCGATTCCCATCTTGACGTCCGCCCCGAACCGACCGATCAGGTCGGATCTCTCGGAAAATGGGTTGTCGGGGTTGAGCAGTTCGTCGCTCGTCACGGCCAGGTTCGATGCCGCGTAGGGCACGAACTCGATCGGGCGGCGCGTCTGGATGCCCTGCAGGCCGTCGAGGTCACCGAACCACGAAGTCCATCCGTTTTCATCCTTCGGCACCGATGTCCAGAACAGGTCTTCAAACTGGGCGGGACGATACCGGTTCACCTGCAGGCCGAACTCGATATCCTCACCCTGCGTGAACCGAATCTGCGAGAACGGAATGGCCATTTCGGCGAACCAGCCCTCGTCGGTGATCTCGGCGTCAGCCTCCCAGATGGGATCGTACGAGTAATCCCGATCGAAGTCCTGGTCGCTTGGCCCGAAATAGTCCACGCGTCCGCCCGCGGCCGTAATCGTGAACGTGTAGTAGGTCTGCCGGTTCTGATACGAATCGATCGAGATCTTGAGGCGGTCGGAGTCCCCGTTATCGTCGCGCCGCGCGAGGTTCGTGCGGAGGCTCGAGGGATCGGGGTCGTAGTTCCGCCCAGCCACGTAAAGATTCGTTTCGTCGTAGGCGAACGCGACTTCGGTCCGGACAGTGGGCTGAGCGCCCTCGATAGGCTCGCGCTGCACGAAGTCGGAGATCCACACGGCGCGCGCCCAGATGCTCTCGTCAATCCGGCCGTCCACATCGACGCTTTCCCCAGGTTCCAGGCGGGTGGCGGTCGTGGACTTCCCAACGCAGTCCGCCAGCGTGCGCCGACAGATACCTGCCAGCTCGGCCCAGTTCTCGGGAACTTCAGCCTGTGTCTGCTGCGCCTCCTGCGCGTTTGCGTTTGCAGGCACAACGAGAAGGGCCGCGGCGACGAGCGCCGCGACCGTTCCCGACAGTGTCCGTGCGTTGAATTCGTTGGTCCCTGTCCCGCCTAACACCACCGCACCCTGACGCGATACGTCACCTTTTCCTCCCCCCGTGCCGGGATATCTACCGTGAACTTGAACGTGTGGGCGTCCAGCTTCTCCGCACGATGGCTGGAAGACAGAATCTCCCAGTCACCGCCAACCGGCTCCATCACCTCTACGACGCTGCGATCATCCTTATGGTTGCGGAGATCGATTTCCCAGCTGCTCTCCGAGACACAACTTCCGAGCACGTCGTAATCCATCTGTCGGCGATCCGCGACCACGTCGAAAGCATCCCCCATCTTGATCCGCACCGTCTCGTCGCGAGGCGTGTGATCGATCCTGTCTTCGCCGATGAACTGCTGGGCCCCGGAGCTGTCCCGCTTGTACACCCGGACGATTCCGGCCGGCAGCGGCATCCCGAGCCCGTTGGCCTCCCGGTTCTCGAAGTCGAGGTACACGCCGACCTTCTGATTCGACACGACCTGGCCATAGGAGCCACGATAATACTGCGCCGCGCCATAGAATATCAGGCGTTTGTCGACATCAAAACCCGGAGACTCCAGAAGGGTCACCTGCTTCTGTTCGTTCTGCTTGATCGTCGTGGGGCGCTCCAACGTGTACAGGTGATACTCGAAAAACGCCTCCTCGCTGAACGCTGCGTCCGCTGCCGCTTCCAGGGCGAACTTCTGAGCATTCCGCATCATGTCGTCACGTCCACCCACTCGCTGGACGTCGCCCGCAACGAGCTTCAACGTGGCGTTCTCATAACCAGCCCCGCTGTGGTTCGTCAGCGTGACCCACCCCGTCACGCCCGCTTCGGAATCATCCTCGTTCAGCACCATTACGTAGTCGCTCTTCCAATTGATTCCGCCTGCGAGGTACGAGGTCTCGATCCGCTGGCGTTGGGCCCGGCTGCTCAGCAGCCATACGAGGGTCGGGCTCGCGATCAGGTTCTCGGGAACCTCGGGGAATGAGAGTCTCCCCGGCACGTTGTAGGTGATCTCGTCGCCGATGCGCAGGACCGTGCCGCCGTTGACAGACAGGACCTCCGCCTCGACGGTCTCTTCGCGCTCCTCTTCCC
>JARFPW010000286.1 GCA_029288095.1 Gemmatimonadota bacterium | reverse complement strand
GACCCCGCAGCCCAGGTGCTCGAGCAGCAGCGGGAACAGGTCAACCGTTCGCAGTGGGCCGGCCAGGGGACGGTTGGCGGCGATGAGACACCGCATGTGCTCGGCGATCAGACTCCCGTGCCCGGATTTATGCTCCGGAATCTCCCAGCCGTCTCGCAGGTCGCAGCCGAGGTCGGCGACCACTACCAGATCGCCCGTCCGCTCCGACCGGAACAACTGCAACAACTGAGCGGGTCCGTCCGGATATCGCCGGTTCATGCTGTACTCCAGCCACTCCCGTTCACCTCGGGAGCCGTCGCCGCCGAGGTCCAGCACATCCAAGCCTTGTGTCTCGTAGATGATCCGGTCGGGGTCGGTGGGGTCGGGTCTCAGAGATGCGCGGCCGTGCTCTGCCACCAGGGTCACCCCCGAGTCCTGCGAGGCCACCACGAAGGCTATGCCCTCCATGGAAGCGATCCTTCTGACCAGGTCCGCCGGGATTCCCGGCACGGATCCACTTTCGATGCTCGACAGGGACGCCCGGTCCGGCCGCCTGCTTCCCGGAGCCAGGTACACCTGTGCCGATCCATTCCCCGATACCATCACAGCCGCAGCCGGGTCGCGGCGCCACACTACGGGGTGGCTCAGCGTCGGAACGCCGATGCCATCCATCAGCACCGCTATGTCCGTGTGCTGCTCGACGGACGAGGCGCCATGGTCGCTCACGATGAGCGCGAGGTGGTCTCCGTCGAAGCCACCGCGAGCCGCATAGTCGCCGACGATCCTATCAAATTGCCGGTACGTATCCAGGACCGCGGGATGCCAGGGATCGTGGAAGTGCGTGATGCCGTCCACCGCGGGGAACACAGCAAACACGAGCTGGTGGCTGTTCGGGGCGATCCGGGCCAGATCGCGACCGATGGCTCGATCCAGCGATCCGTAGCGGCTGGTGTAGTGGGCGGCACTGCCCAGGACGGCTCGCGCAAGTCGGACCCGGTTGCCTCGCCTCGTGAGACCACGTGTGAACGGGCTCGCCAGCACCGCGACGTCGTCCACTCGATCGAACAGGCTCTCGATGCCGGGTCGCAGATCAGTGTTGATCCGACCTGCCTGATAGCCGCAGTAGCTTCTGACGTGTTCCCGATCAGACCACCAACGGCCTCCATAGGATCGTCGATCCAGCCAGCGGATCCCCGGCACGTCGCAGGTTCCTGGATAGCAACCGGTGAGGAAGGGCAGGTAGGCTACGCCTGTCGTCGACGGAAACACCGTCGTGGCCGGCACGACCCCGCCGGAATCGAGCACATATCGACTCAGGTTCGGGAGGTCTCCGTCGGCGGCCAGCTGGAGGAACACGTCCTCCCGCGCTCCATCAAGCAGGAGGAGTGTAGCTCGGCGCTCGTTCGATGATCGCGGTGGGGCGGATGAGGTCGGCATGAAGCGCGAAGCATCGGTAGCCGCGCTACGGCTGTCAACCCGGGAGCGGGTTTGCGGCATGAGGGTTGCAACGCTGACAGCAAGGGATGTGCCACGACCCTCCCCGGCGGAACCGCCCGACGCTATATTCACGAATATATAGCGAAACACCAGACTGAATTACTTCAGATAGAGGGCCATGAGCGATTTCCGACGGGGACTCGGACAGAGTCTCGGCATGCGGCAGGAGATGAAGATCAACCCTCGCCTTTACCAGGCGATGGACCTTCTCTACATGCCGCTCATGGATCTGCAACAGCACCTCAAGCAGGAACTCCTCGTGAATCCGTTCCTCGAGTTCTCCGAAATTTTGGAGGACCCGGAGGAGGAAAAGCCGGAAGAGGAGAAGCCGGAAGAAGACGAGATGGACTGGGAGGAGATCCTGCTCAACGGATTCGACGTGGGCGGTCGGCGCTCCCAGTATGAAGACCGGGAGTCGTTCATGCCGACCCCGGACACTCCGCCCGACCTGTGGGAGCATCTGCGCGACCAGCTGAACCTGCTCACCCTGGAGCCCCGCCTGCAGTTTCTCGGCGAAGAGCTGATCGGCAACATCGACCGGGAAGGGTTTCTGACCTGCTCCCTGGAAGAGGTGATCGACTCACTGAATGAGCACCTGGCCAAGACCGAGCCCGAACTCTGGTCGGAACTCGAACCGTATGCCCTCGAGGAAGCGGAGAAGGTCTTGATGGTGCTCCAGGGCTTCTATCCGAGTGGTGTCGGCGCCCGAAACCTTCAGGAGACCCTGCTGATTCAGTTGCGGGAGCGCGGCGAGACCGACGGACTGCCGTATCGGCTTGTTAGTGAGCACTTCGATCAACTGGTGAGTCATCGCTGGAGTGAGTTGTCCAAGGAACACGGGATCTCGGCCAAGGAAGTCCAGGACGCGGCCGACGACATCGCCAAGCTCGATCCGAAGCCGGGGCTCAAGTACGCGATCACGAGTGACAACTACATTACGCCGGATCTGATCGTTCAGAAGGTCGACGGCGAGTACTACGTGTTTCACAACGACTCGTCGCTGCCGCGCCTGAAGCTCTCTCGTTCGTATAGAGAGGTCGCCAAGGACAAGAGCAAGTTCCAGGGCGACAACAAGGCCTTCATCGCGAAGAAGCTCAATAGCGCCCAGTGGATGATCCAGGCGATCGAACAGCGCCGGCAGACGATGCTGCGTGTGATGCACTTCATCGTCGATCGTCAGCGCGAGTACTTCGAGAAGGGCGTCGAACACCTCCGGCCGTTGACGCTGCGCGAAGTGGCCGAACACATCGACATGCACGAGTCGACCGTGTCTCGCGTGACCAACGACAAATACGCGCAGACCCCGAGGGGCGTGCTGCCCCTGAAGTTCTTCTTCTCGAGCGGCCTTTCCACAGACTATGGTGAGGACGTGTCGGCACGCGGAATCCGGGCACGTATCGAGAAGCTGGTAGCGGATGAGAGTCCGCAGAAGCCCCTCACTGACCAGGCGATCGTCGATCACCTCAAGTCCGAAGGCGTCCAGATCGCCCGGCGCACGGTGGCGAAGTACAGAGATCAGCTGGGGATTCTCTCTGCACGGATGCGCAAGCGGGTATGACCGAGCCGGACGGCGCTGTCTCCTTCGCGGTCATCGTCCCGGCTTACAACGAGGCAGCGAACATGCCGGATCTGTTCGCCGACCTCTCTGCCACCTTTTCCCGGTTTTCGCTTGATGGCGAGGTCGTGCTCGTCGACGACGGGTCCGCAGACGGGACCTCCGAAGCGGCCCGCAGTGCGGCGGCGACTGCAGGCTTGTCGAAGGTAACGATCCTCCGTCACCGGAATAATCGGGGCAAAACATCTGCGATCGTTACGGCGGCACGTGCGACCGCGGCTCCGATCCTTGTGCTGTTCGACGCCGATCTCCAGCATGCGACTGACGAGATTCCGCGCTTCCTGGACGCGCTCGACAAGGGGTATGATCTCATCGCCGGGCGGAAGGTCGGCGCCTACCCCAAGAGATTCGTGTCCTCCGTGTACAAC
>JARFPW010000226.1 GCA_029288095.1 Gemmatimonadota bacterium | reverse complement strand
GACCAACACTCTGCGCTGGGCTGCCGGAATGCCGTCAGCTGCCGTCGCCGCCTGGCCGGAAGGTCGTCGGGCTGGCTTGATAGTAGCCGAGGACGTGGAATCGGGTTTCGTAAACGCCTCATCACTCGCCCGGGTGCTGCGGGAGCGCGGCATCAAGGGGACGTTCTTCGCAGTGTCCGAGATGGCGCTGGATCACCCGGAGATGGCTGATTCACTGAAGGATGTCGGTGAAATCGGCAGCCACACGGCCGACCACGTCCCGACCGCCGGGCTTCCACTGCGCGAGCAGCGAATTCGGCTGGAGCGAAGCCGCCGCGAGCTGGAAGGCTGGTCGGGCCAGCCAGTGCTCGGACTGCGCCCGCCTGAAGAACGGTTCGATGAGGCTACGCTGCGGGCCTGGTTGCAGTCGGGCCCGGAGAGCGGCGGAGCAAGGTACGTGGCCGCCGTGAACGGAGCGCGCTCCGCGGCGCCCGAAGTCTTCCGGTTTCCGGAGGGATCGATCGTCGTGTTGCCACGCCTCATGAAGGACGACTACAACGTGCTGGTCCAGGAGGGCACGCGGCGCCCCGAGCGACTGTTGTCCGCTTACCTGGAGGGCCTGCAGAAGCTGGGGGCCCTGGGAGGCCTCGGATTCATCGGCCTCCATTCTCAGATCGCCGCCACACCCGGCCAGATCGGAGTCGTGAGCACGGTACTCGATTCGGTCGCCGCCCAGCGCGACACCTGGTGGATTGCGACCGGCGGCGAAATCGCCCGGTGGTGGCTCGACCGAGATGCGATGCGATTGTCGTTCTCCGCCTTGCCGGACGGCGACGCGCTGGAGCTGGTCGTGGAGGCGCCGATCGGCTCCAGCGCCCGCGAGGTCTGGATCGACGTGACCCTGCCGGCAGCCGACCTGGTACCCTACGAAGGGTCGCGCCAGCTCCCCTATGCGCGCACGGATTGGGGACTGCGCATTCCGCTGCGTCCCCTGGCTACCGGTGAACTGCGGACGATCCGGCTCGAGCCGCCGGTAGAGGACATGGCCGAACCCGATTCCTGATCGGAAGTCTGCTGACGAGCGAAAAGGCTTGTTTCCGCCATAAGCCCTTGCGAGTTTGTGCGTGCTACCCTCCTTCGGTCAGTCAGTGCTCACGATTCGAGAGGTCAGCTTGGGAGAGAAGGAAGTACACCTGGCGGCAGATCAGGAACAGTTGCGCGTGTTTACGCAGGCGCTGCTTCGGGACGTGCACGGTCTCGAGCGACTGTTGGAATCCGGCTCGATCGAGACCGGCATCCGCCGCATCGGTCTCGAGCAGGAGATGTTCCTGGTCGATGAGATGTACCGGCCGGCCCCGGTCGCCGTCGAAGTCCTCGAGCTGATCTCGGACGCCCGGGTTACCAGTGAGATTGGTCGATTCAACCTCGAATGCAATGCCGACCCGTTGCTATTCGGGGGCGATTGTCTGAGCCGCATGGAGGCTGAGCTCGAAGTCCTCCTCGATACCGTGTATGAGGCGACCTCCACCCTCGGCGTCACACCCGTCCTCACCGGGATCCTCCCGACGCTGCGAAAGTCCGATCTCACTATCGACAACATGGTTCCCGCCAAGCGGTACTACGCCCTCAATGACGCGCTGACGCGGCTGCGGGGAGGACCGTACGTCCTGTCGATCAAGGGCACCGATGAACTTCGGCTCACGCACGATTCGGTCATGCTGGAGTCCTGCAACGCCAGCTTCCAGGTGCACTTCCAGGTGGGCCCGGAGGAGTTCGCCCGGCTTTACAACATCGCCCTTGCCGTGACCGCCCCAGTTCTCGCAGCCGCCACGAACTCGCCGTTGATGCTGGGACGGCGCCTGTGGCATGAGACCCGGATCGCGGTCTTCCAGCAATCCGTGGACACGCGCCAGACGATGCCCGAGGTCCGCGAGATCGCGCCGCGCGTCTCCTTCGGCCGAGACTGGGTTCATGACTCGGTGCTCGAGATCTTCCACGAAGACATTTCGCGTTTCAAGGTGATCCTGGGCCGCGAGATCGAGGAGGATCCGTTCGCGGCCATGGAGGCCGGCCGGACCCCGGCCCTCAAGGCGCTGCAGCTGTTCAACAGCACGGTGTACCGGTGGAACAGGGCCTGCTACGGCGTGGGACCGGATGGGTCTGCGCACCTGCGAATCGAGAACCGTGTCCTGCCGTCCGGCCCTACCGTGCTGGACGAGGTGGCGAATGCGGCCTTCTGGTACGGTCTCGTCAGCGCGCTTGCCAACGAAGGGTCGGATATCCGCGAGGCGATGTCGTTCGACGCGGTACGCACGAATTTCGTCTCCGCGGCGCGCCTCGGACTGGACGCTCAGCTCGAATGGATGAACGGTGAGACGTTCACCGCCCAGAACCTGATCTGTGATCACCTGATACCGCTTGCCGACCGCGGGCTGCAAGAGGGAGGCGTGGATCGGCCGGATATCGATCGCTACCTCGGCACCATCCGCGACAGGGTCGCCAGGCGGCGAACAGGAGCGCGGTGGTTGCTGAATTCGCTCGGTTCGATGGGGCGGGAAGGCACCGTGGAGGAGCGGATGGCGGCACTGGTGGCAGCGACCGTAGAGCGCCAGGCGTCGGGCCGACCGGTCCACGAGTGGGAGGAGGCGCGCATCGGGGAGAGCGGCGGGCTGAAGCCCAGCTACCTGAGGGTCGAACAGTACATGTCGACCGACCTGCGCACGGTTCATGAAGACGAACCGATCGATCTGGTCGCTAACCTCATGGACTGGAATCGCGTGCATCACATACCGGTCGAGGACAATGATCACCGTCTCGTCGGTCTCGTGTCGCATCGGCCGCTGCTGCGCTTCCTCGCCAGCGACGAGGCACGGCGGGCGTCGGGCCCGATTCCGGCGAGTCGCGTGATGGCGCGTGATCTGATCACCGTGAAACCGAGCACGGAAACCCTGGAAGCCATCGACTTGATGAGGAAGCACCGCGTTTCCTGCCTGCCAGTCGTACAGGATGATCGCCTGATCGGCATCATCACGGAGCACGATTTCATGCGGATCGCGCGCACTCTGTTGGTGGAGATGCTGGCCGAGTGATCCCACCAGCGGGCGCTTCGGAACCGACGCCGCGCGTCGACGACGGGGCACGACCCGCTTTCGAACGAGTCCTCGGGCGCTACGGCGGCGAGGTAGACGGCGCCCTCGTGTTCGTGGTAGGCGGCCTGCACGGGAACGAACCCGCCGGCATCAAAGCGCTGCAGCGAGTGGTCACCAAGCTTCAGCAGCGCCGTCCGGCGTTCCGGGGAGAGTTCATAGCGATCGCCGGCAACCTTCCGGCGCTCCGTGAAGGGGTGCGGTTCGTCGACCACGACCTGAACCGCGGCTGGAGCGTTCGCAGGGTCGCACGGACGCTCGATCGGCCGGTGTCGACCGAGGACCGGGAGCGGGCCGATCTGGTGGAAGCGCTGGTTCCCCGGTTGCGCGGTGCCGATAACC
>JARFPW010000220.1 GCA_029288095.1 Gemmatimonadota bacterium | reverse complement strand
ATTCAGGCTCCGGGCGACTCGGGGTGGGAACTCAAGCTGGATCGGATCCGGATCTGGATCGTCCTTGCCATCGTTCTCATTCTGCTGGCGTACGGGCCATTCCTGATCGGCTATCTACCGCCGCACCTGAACTCTCCGGGGTTTGGACCGCCGTTCATCTAGGCAGGTGGACTACATCCGCTTGTAGCTCGGACCGCTGCCGCCCTCCCGGGGCGACCACCGCGGTCCGAGCACATCGGTAGCCCGGCAATCAATGCAGTTCGGCGCATTGATGACGAGTCCGTCGTCCGTCCACTCGTAAACACCCGCCGGACACAGGTGCTCGTACAATTCACCGATCTCCGGCGTGAGGTGATCTGCCGCCAGGAGGTGCGATGGAATGTCGTCGCGTGTCGCGTTCCCCGAATGAAAGACCGCATCGACCTTGCTGAATGTCAACGCGTCGTCGGGCTGGGTGCCCTGCACGGGCTCGGCACGTTTGGGCTCGTCCGCATCCGACTCCACCGCGATTCGGCCGCCCGGTATTCGGCCCCCCGTCACGGTGGCCAGGCTGCTCTTCAGACCGCCCACATAGAAACCCGCCTTGAAGGCCAGCCGCATGTTGCGTCGCTTCCAGAGGTCCCGGCCGATGGCACTATCCCGGATTACTCGATCGTAGGAGGCCAGAGTTCCGCTGTCCGTGCGATCCTGCTTGAGCGCTGAGTGAATGGAACGCGCTGCGTAAATGCCTGAGGAGATCGCGTAGTGGATTCCCTTGAGCGACGCCACGTCGACAAGGCCCGCCGCGTCACCTGCCAGGATCAGACCATCGCCGGTCATCCTGTCCGGCAGCGAGTAGTACCCCCCCTCGGGAATCGTCCGTGCTCCCCACTCGAGCAGTTCCCCACCCTCGAGCAGGTCCCGGAACAGCGGGTGCCCCTTCATCTGCTGAAGCAGCTCATGCACGTCCAGGGTGGATTGCCGGTAGTCGAGTCCAACGACAAGCCCGAGGGAGACGAGGCCGTTACCCATCGGATACATCCAGGAACCACCGAACGCGTCTCGCGGGAGCGGATAGCCAAGAGTGTGAATGACGGAGTCCAGAGGCTTGTTCGTCTGCCACAACTCCTTCACGCCGAGGGCATAGATCTGAGGATTCGGTGAACCCACGTCCTGATCGGACATCCAGGCCTGGGACAGGTGACCACGCGCACCTTCCGTAAGAACCGTAACGCGCGCCGTAACGTCGGTCGGCGGCATGAAGTCGGCGGTCGGCTCCCCCTCCCGGTTGAGCCCTGACGGAGTGGTTCGGACGCCGACGACTCGATCGCCCTCCATCAGCAGAGATTCCGCCGGGAATCCCGTGAACACATTCACGCCTGCTTGCTCTGCCCGCTCGCCCATCCACCGCACAATCTCACAGATGGAGGCCACGTAGTTTCCGTGGTTCCGCATCGGTGGAGGCGTCGGAACGCGGATCCGACCTCTCCGGGTGAGCAAGTAGACCTTCTCGGCAGGTACGGCCCCGCGCAGCGGCAGATCGCCGACGTCCACATCCGGGAACAGTTCTCGTAGCGGCCCGACATCGACCACGGCACCCGAGAGACAGTGCTCCCCCAGCGCGACGGATTTCTCGAGCACGCCGATCTCGATCCCCTCGAGATCCGGGTCCGCTTCGAGGAGCCTCGCCAGCTCGATGGCTCCGGCAAGACCCGCCGGTCCGCCGCCTACGAACAGTACATCCATCGGCACCGACTCTTCCTCGGGCGGAGCCCGGAGAATGAGCCTGTCCATGGGCAGCGGCACCTGATGGCGCGCGGGTACCAACGCCCCGTCCTGCATCGCGGTAGAATGCATGGTGTTGATCGCTATCGGATATCGAAGACTGGAAGCTGGACTCCTTGCGTCGTCCGGTCACTAGCGGTCAAGATGACGCCCGGCCAGATGAGTGTCCAGCGAGGACCGTGCGTCCACTCGGAGAACAATGAACGGCGATTCCAGAACGATCCGCAGCTACGGAAGTGCCCGCGTATCGCGCGCGTTTGTCGAGTTCCTGCGCGCAGAGGCATCAGGCGGACTCATCATGCTGGGCGCGACGGCGATCGCGCTCGTGGTCGCCAACTCCGGGATGGTGGAGACGTATCGAGCGTTCCTGCACGAGTACGCCGGCGTGTCGCTCGGCGATTGGTCGCTGAAGCTGTCACTGCAGCATTGGGTGAACGACGGACTGATGGCCGTGTTCTTCTTTCTCGTCGGCCTGGAAATCAAGCGCGAATTGCTGTTTGGTGAGCTCGCATCGCCGAGACGAGCTGCTCTCCCCGTTGTCGCTGCCCTCGGCGGCGCAATTGTGCCGGCCGGCATCTATCTGGTACTGAACGGTGGCGGACCGTACGCTCGCGGCTGGGGCGTGCCCATGGCGACCGATATCGCGTTCGCCGTAACGGTGCTCGTCCTGCTCGGCAGCCGGGCTCCCTTGTGGCTCAAGTCATTCGTAACGGCGCTCGCGATCGCCGATGACATCATGGCGGTTCTCGTGATCGCCTTCTTCTACAGCGCGTCGCTGGATGTGACGGCCCTGGTGTACGCGGGCGCCGTGATCGCTGCGCTCGCGGCCGCCAACGCGTTCAATATCCAGCGACCCGCCGTGTACGTGGTCCTGGCCCTGTGTCTGTGGTACTTCGTCCTCCAGTCCGGCATCCATGCGACGATCGCGGGGGTCCTGGCCGCGGCGTTCGTTCCGGCCGCGCGGCGCAGCACGAAACGGGACCGCAAGGCGACTTCGGACGAAATCGGTGACCACCTGGAGGAACTCCGGTCGGAGGACGAGACCCAGGAGCGCTGGGAGCAGGTCGACGAGCGGGAAGCGGAGTTGGAGCAGATTGCGATCACGGCGGCCCGGAGCAGTGCGCCTCTGTATCGCCTGGAACACGCGATCCATCCCTGGTCCGCCTACTTCGTCTTGCCGACGTTTGCATTCTTCAACGCGGGGATACCCCTGCCCTTCGAGGCGCTGGGTGCCGTGCTCCAGCAACCCTTGGCCCTTGGCGTGATCCTCGGGCTGGTTGTCGGAAAGCAGCTCGGGATCACGGGCTTTACGTGGCTCGTCCTGCGACTCGGAATGGGGCGAATGCCGGAGGGCGCGACCTGGCGCCAGCTCTGGGGTGGCGCGGCACTCGCAGGTATCGGTTTCACGATGTCGATCTTCATCGCCACGCTCGCGTTCGGGGAGGGACCCGAACTCGAAGTAGCCAAGTTGGCCGTCCTGATCGGGTCCCTGGTCTCGGCGGCCATCGGCGTCGCGCTTCTGCGCTCCGCCCCCCGTACGAGAGGCGCCGATGCGTAACCTCCTCCGGGTGTTCGGAAGTGGGGGCGTGTGGCTGGTGTGGGTCGTGGTGGTGGTGATCTGGAACATGCTCGTCTTCCTGGTTTTCGTATCCACCGCCTGGTGGGATCGAAGGCGGTGGTATACGGGACGGGCGTTCCGCATCGGCGCCCGGGTCCTGGTGGCCCTGAACCCGTGGTGGAGGATCGACGTCGTTGGGGACCTGCCGCCACGATCCAGCGAGCCCTTCGTCGCAGTATGTAACCACGAATCCCTGGCCGACATCCTGCTTGTGGGCACCCTCCCCTTCGATATGAAATGGCTATCGAAGGCGCAGATCGCACGGATCCCTATCCTCGGCTGGATGATGTGGATGGCCGGCGACATCATCGTCAACCGGACCGACGCGCGAAGCCGCGGAGAGTCCTACGACCGCATGGTCTCCTGGATCAGTCGTGGCGCGTCGATCATGATCTTCCCGGAAGGCACACGTTCACGCACGGGCGACTTGTTGCCGTTCAGGAACGGAGCGTTTCGACTGGCGCTTGAAACCGGCCGCCCCATCCAGCCGCTTGCTGTGACGGGCGCTCGCCAGGCGATCCGAGCGGACTCCGCTCTGTTTGGTCGGGCCCGCGTCACCGTGCGAATCCTCGAACAGGTATCGGTCGAAGGCCTGGAGCTGGAGGACGTGAACGAGCTGCGGGATCGGGTCCGGACGATGATTTCAGACGCCCGCGAGGGCTAGGTCACGGCCCCGGCGATTCGTCATCGTGCAGCCGGCCCGCATCGCGCAGCAGGGTCAACACCCGATCCAGGGGAAGGCCCTCGACGGTTCCGTGATGACCGGTCATCGTCGTAGCGGCAAACAGGGACCCCACAATTGCTTCCTCGGTCGCGTCCATCGTGGCCCCGAACAGCCGGCTCAACGCGCCGCCCCGGATGTTGGGCGGTCCGTCACCTACCGAAAACGCAATCGCATAGTCGCCCGAACCATGTGACAACGAGGCCCCGGTGCGTGCGAGACCACCGAATGTTCGCGTCGCCAGCCGCTCGAGCTGCCGGTGATCTAGCGGGGCGTCGGTGGCCAACACGATCATCACGGAGCCGCCACCAGCCGCGTCGTGAGGCGCACGTTCCGTCAGGGACCGCCCGACGGGCACTCCGTCGATCACCAGGGACCCGCCAAAGTTGGTCTGGACGAGGACTCCGATGGTGTACTCCCCTCCGCGGACCGGCACGATGCGCGACGCGGTGCCGATCCCACCCTTGAAACCGAGTGCTCGCGTGCCTGTGCCCGCCCCGACGGATCCCTCCGCCACGGGCCCCGAATCCGCGACCCGAAGCGACTCGCGCACCTGGTCTGCGCCGATGGGTCGAGCCCGCACATCGCTCAGATATCCATCGTTCGTCTCGCCCACGACAGGATTGATCGAGCGAATGGACTGATTCTCCGGAGCGAGCAGAAGAGTATCGATGAGGGCGTCAGCAGCCGCGAATACGCTCAACGTTCCGGTGAGCAGAATCGGAGTCTCCAATTCACCCAGTTCCTGCACCTGACTCAGGCCGACAAGCTTGCCGAATCCGTTGCCCACGACGATCGCCGCTCGAACCCGGTCCCGGAACAGGTTCCCCGAATGAGGGAGCACTGCAGTCA
>JARFPW010000208.1 GCA_029288095.1 Gemmatimonadota bacterium | reverse complement strand
GTCCGCCGTCGGACCGGAGCTATCGCACGCCGCCACCACGGTCGCTGCAATCACACCCAACAGACCCGAGTACCGTGCCGCAGCATGCCTATCCATCCGTGAGCCTCGAATCGGTATAGTCGAACTCGATATCGGTCCCGGCGGGGACCGGCTCCGACCTGAGCGTTATTCGTCCGTCCGGCCAGATTACACGGATACTGTCCGCCGTTGCCAGTTTACCCAATCCGAACGTCCGTCGCCCGGTGTCGGATTGCGACAGGTAGGAGCCGGAACCGGTCACGTACCAGCGCTGGCGCCGCTCGCCGGCATGGACCAGCACGACGGCCCCGATCGCCTGCAGGTTGCTCGCCGGGCCCCTGAGCGTGACCCCGATGCGGCCCGTGGATTCCGGCGCGTCGATCCGGAACAACCGCGCTGCGTCTCCGTTCGCCGTAATCAGAACATCGGCGTCGCCGTCACGATCGTAATCAGCCACCGCGAGCCCCCGCCCCACGATCGGCCGCCCGAAATCATCTCCCGTCTGCTCGCCTGCATCGATGAACCGTTCGCCACCGCGCACGAAGAACATGGGTGGCTGGGCGAACGTGATCTCGCTCCGGACCTCCGCAATCGTCGGTTCGATGTGGCCGTTGGCGAGGAACAGGTCATCCCAACCATCGAGGTTGGCATCCGAGTACTTGACTCCGAAGGTGAGTGGGAGGAGCGTAGGCCGCCCGAGACCGAACTCCGGGGCGCGGTCACGGAACAGTTCGGCCCCCAGCTGAGCGTACAGAGAGATCGACTCGCGGGAGAAGTTCCCGATGGTCACCGTCAGACGACCGTCGCCGTCCAGATCCGTCACGTCCACGCCCATGCCGGCACGGGCCCGCCCGGTAGGATCAAACGCGATGCCGGCCCGTACCCCACGGTCTTCGAAGGTGCCGTCCCCGAGGTTCACATAGAAGAAGTTCGGTTCGGTGTCGTTCGTGACTACGAGATCCGGCCAACCGTCCTCGTTGAAATCATCCACGAGGATGCCGAGAGCTTTCCCGGTTTCATTCCACAGCCCCGCAGCCCGTGTGGCGTCGGTAAATCGGACGCCCTCCTCGTTACGATACAGCAAGCACGTATCGCCCTCGTAGGCCTCGGGCGTCGCATAGGACTTCGTCGTGCCGTCGAGAGTCTGGAACAGGTCCGTAGCCGGCGTCCAGCGCACGTAGTTGCACACGAACAGATCGAGGTCGCCGTCCCGATCGTGATCCAACCATGCCGCACCCGTAGACCATGCCTCGGTCCGACCCTCCGGATTCCCCTCGACATTGAGAACGGCCGTGACGTCGGTGAACCGTCCACCGTCGTTACGCAGCAGAACGTTGTCGCCGACCGCCGTGATGTAGATGTCGGGGTCGCCATCGGAATCATAGTCGCCGAACGCCGCGCCCATCCCGTACAGGGAGACGTCCGCGCCGGTGGCCCGGCTGACATCGGAGAACGTGCCGTCGCCCAGGTTGCGGTACAGCGCCGATCGGGCCTCCCCACTTCCCGACCACGATCGTCCGTTGACCAGGAAGATGTCGGTCCATCCGTCCCCGTCGTAGTCCAGCCATCCCCCGCCCGACCCAACCGTTTCGGGCATCCATTTGTCGCCCACTGCTCCGTTGGCGTGGCGGAAGCGGAGGCCGGCTTCGACCGTCACGTCGACGATCCCCGGTACGATCACTTCCTGCGGCACGCCGCTGCCGGCTGTCGTCGAGGCGTATTCGGCAGGGTCGGGCCCCGCATCGCCACTACCCCCGCATGCCGCAATGATCAGGCACGCGACGGACACCACCCGGGATCGCGGCGCCGTCACTCGAGGTCCCCGGGCGTCAGGTCGTAGGTGCGAACCGACTGGCTCATGCGGTTCACGCCCGGTTCGGAGAGACGAATGTCCTGTGTCAGGCGCCGGGAGGACTCGTCGACCTGCAGGTACTCGACCATCGCGCCCGCTTCCGCAGCCTCGGCTTCCCTGCCAAGGGCGGCGGCCGACAGCATGCGGTGATACCAGGCGGCCCGATGCTCGGGATCGATGGCCAACAAGTCAGCGAGGACATCGACCGCAGCTTCGAATTGACCGTCCAGGTACAACGTACGGCCGAGCCCCATCAGCGAAGCCCGATGCCTCGGAAACTGGGAGAGAGCCCTCCGGTAGGCGGCCGCAGCTCGATCGTACTGTCCATCCGCCAGCCACGCCTGCCCCCATAACCACGCCACGGTCCCGCCTCCCGGTGCGCGCCGCTCCGCTTCCTCCAGGTGGTTCAGCGCCACCGCTACGTCACCGTCGGCCAGAGCGCTTCGGGCGAGGTTCAAAGGTCCGTCGGGGCGCGTGGGTTCCATCCGGTCGACTCTGGTGAACGCTCGCCGCGCATTCGTCGTGCGACCCTCGCGCAGCGACGCGATCCCGTAGTCGTTGTAGCGCGTCCAACTTCCCGTCGAGCCCGCGACAAATGAGCCTCCCGTTCCGGCCGTGTCGTCCACCCGGAAGCTGAGCACGTCTTCCGCCACCACAGTGACCGGTAGCGTCAGGGCTCCGGGTAAACCCGGAAACGCCTCGGGAACGCCATCGTGGACGAACTCGCTGTACGCCCGGTTGAATTTGCGCCACAGCAGCCGGACCCGAAGCTGGTAGCGACCCGGTTCCGACGGAATGCGCAGCCGGTAGTGAGCGAGGTCAGCCGAACCCGGGCCGATGACGTTGCTGAAGACCGTGGCCCGCACATCCTGGGGATTGCGTCGGTCTATCGGTCGTCCCGCCGAATCGACGAACAGTGCGCCGTACACGTGGGCGTCAGGATCCAGGTATCCGAGCGAATCGAGATGACCGTTCGTGGCCAGCGTCCCGCCTGTAGAATCCGACAATGTGACCTCCAACCAGCCCTGGTTGGAATCCACCGTGCCGCCCGGGAAGCCATGACCCACGCCCAGGTTGCGCACGACGATATCGAAGGTCACGAGGGCCCCCTCCGG
>JARFPW010000205.1 GCA_029288095.1 Gemmatimonadota bacterium | reverse complement strand
CCGAGTCTGCCATGCGCAACTCCTCCGCCACGAATCGCCAGTCGAAGCCTACGTTGTGGGCCACGAAGACTCTGCCCTCGAGAGACTTCCGCACGTGCCGCACGATATCCCGGAACCGGGGGGCCTGCTCCACCATCGCGGGCTCTATCCCGGTCAGTCGGGTGACCCAGCGCGGGATCCACGCCTCCGGATTCACGAGCGTCGTGTACTCGCCGCGGATCTCTCCATCCTCCACGAATACAGCTGAGTACTCGACGATCCGCGCTCCCCTGCCGGGCGAGCTGCCGGTGGTCTCCACGTCGACGACCGCGAACTTGGTATCGGACAGTGCCGTGCGACCGTTGTGCACGGGCTGCTCGACCAGCCTCCACACGCCCTCCGCGTCGACAGCGAACCGCCCGTCCTCGCCGAGAAGATCGAACACCAGGCGTGACGCGAGTCCAGGAGGCGCCTGCATCAGGCCGAACACCTCCCGTGCCAGCGCGGGGGTCTCGATGGGCTCCCGGCGCACCGTCTCGAGGGCACGCTGGACGAGGGGAGTATGATGAGTGAACCGGAGACCCTCTATGCTCACAGTTCCTCTCGCAGGATCGGCATCGTCATGCACCTGGGGCCTCCGCCCCCCCGCACCAGCTCCGATCCCTCGAAACCGATGACGAATCGCTCATCGGCCTGCAGCTCCACGTCGCCCGTAAGGAAATCCACACCGCGTAATATCTTGAATCCGCCTTCCTCATGTAACGCTTGAAGCGTGTGCTCATTGCGATCGTACGCGAGCACCTGGCCGGGCCCCACCGCGAAGAAGTTGCATCCGCTGGCCCATTGTTCGCGCTCCTGCATGGTGCGCCGGTCACCGCCGCATGGAATCGGCGCCAGTGGCAAATCCAGGTCCTCGAGCGCTCCGAACAGGCTGGGGGCCTCGCTCACTCCAGCGGCTCCCTTTCGGATCCGGAGAACAGGCAGACGGGTCGGACCCATGAAATAGGGCGGAAATACGCAGCACAGGTCACGGTCCAGCATGGTGAAGATCATGTCCAGGTGGATCGAGGCTCTGTGCTCCGGCATGAGAACGACCACGATGTCGGTGATCTCAGTCGTCCGGAACACCTCCTCGGCCAGGGCGTCGATGCCCGCGGCCGTCGTGCGTTCAGACATTCCCACGGCCAGCAGATCCCGGCGAAGCACGTGCACGTCTCCCCCTTCGACCCGCACGTTGAGTCTCCGCTCGTGCGCTCCGTCGAACAGAATCCCGGAGTTGGCCAGCTCCGGGTGCGTCCGGAACAGGGTCCAGGCGAGAATTTCCTCGCTCCACCGCACCTCGTGCTTCATCGAGGCCACCATCACACGGTTCCCTATCACGGCCGCGGAATCACGGGTGAAGAACATGTTCGGGAGAGGTGGAAGCGTATACCCGGCCTCGTTGACGAGTCGAGCCAGGACGCCGCCCGATGTCTCTTCCCCCTCGATGAACAGACGTGCGATCTCCTCCGGATCGGCCCCGCCCGCCCGGGTCCCGAGGGCACCATCGGACTGCTCGAACAGATAGTCCCTGGCCTCCGGGACGCGAAGGACATCGGCCAGAAGATCAGCTATCTCGTGCACATCGGCGAACCTGGAGAGAATCGCGGCGAACCGACTGTGCTCGCGCCGAGCGAACTGGAGATCCAGAATGTCGTCGAACAGGTAGTCCGCGCGGTTTCCGGGCGTCACCACGGCCAGCTCGGGCCCCGGCGTGTGGCAGATGACAGTCCTCAGCCGACCGATTTCGCTGTGGACGCCGATCATTCGATGTCGTCCGCCAGACGGTCCGCTACATGTCCCGCCGCCGTCACCATGTAACACAGGCCTTCGAGCTCCAGCGTCACGTCCATCTCCCGCATCGCCACACCGGAAGGCACATTGAGCTTGACCGGAGCGAAGTTGAGCACCGCGCGCGCGCCGGCCCGTACGGCTCGAGTGGCCATCTCCTGGGCCGCCTCGACGGGCGTGGCAATGATGGCGATGGATACCCCACGATCCGAGAACGTCTGCTCGAGTTCGCTCAACGGCTGAACGCGGACTCCTCCCAGATCGAGTCCGACCTTGGCCGGGTCCGCGTCGAAGGCCGCCGCGACGTCGAATCCCCGCTCTGTGAAGAAGCCGTAACCCAGGAGAGCGGAGCCGATCTTCCCGACGCCGAGCACGGCGACGCTCCAGCGACGGGTCAACCCGAGGATCTCCTCGAGCTGCACCCGAAGATCATGTACGTCGTAGCCCTGCCCGCGCTTGCCGAACGACCCGAAGTGACTGAGATCCTTCCGCACCTGCGCGGCGGTCGTGCCGGTGGCCTCCGCCAGCCCGCGGCTCGACACGACCTTCTGCTCCCGCCGGTCGAGCGCCCTGAGCCGACGCAGATATCGTGACAGGCGCCGTACGGTCGAGTCGGAAATCTTGCGTGCCATGGTCTCGCTTGTGAAAGAGATCACAAGAACATAGGTGACTCTCCGGGTGTTCTCAACTCGCCCCGGCCAGGCGGGACGCCAGGTCCACGAACTGATCCGGCGTGAGCGTCTCGGGACGCGCCCGCGGGTCCACTCCTTCGGCTTCCAGTATGCTGTCGATGGCGTCAGCCGCCAGGTCGTACTCCGGGGCCGACCTCAGAATCCGTCCCAGCTGTTTGCGGCGGCGCGAGAACGCCACGCGCGTGAGGACACGAAGGTCCTCCTGCCTTTCCC
>JARFPW010000080.1 GCA_029288095.1 Gemmatimonadota bacterium | reverse complement strand
AACGACCTGGAATTCGAGACGGGGGGCCGCGCGCCATCGGAACCTTGATCGCGTGACCGGTGATATACGATCGGTGACACGTCCACCGTCGGTCCGCGAAGAAGTCGCCAACGCCGTCAGCCACGGCGTGGGATTCGTCGTTGCGCTGGTTGCGCTCCCTTTTCTGTTGCTCGACAGTCTGCGGAGAGGCGACGCGATAGACGTCACGGGCGTGGCGATCTTCGGCGGTACCATGGTCCTCGTATACCTCGCATCCACCCTCTACCACTCGGTTCCGATGGGTCGCGCAAAGAACGTGTTCCGCACGTTGGACCAGGGGGCGATCTTCCTGTTTGTCGCGGGTAGTTACACGCCGTTCGCGCTTGGAGAGCTGCGAGGCGGATGGGGATGGAGCCTGCTCGTGATGGCGTGGACACTCGCGGCCGCGGGGCTATTCCTGCTGGCTACGGGTGCACTGTCCCGTCCGGCGGTGATCAACACGGTCTACCTGGCCATGGGCTGGCTAGGCCTGCTCGTGTTGCGTCCGCTGTGGGACCGGGCGCCAGTGGCAGCCGTCGCCCTTCTGGTGACCGGTGGGATCTGCTATACCGTCGGCGTTGGCTTTCTCACAGCGGGACGACTCCCCTACCGGCACTTCATCTGGCACCTGTGGGTGATAGCCGGTACGGCATGCCATTTCGCGGCGGTACTCCTCTACGCTAACTGACCTTCCGCTCCACAGCCTAGGGATTGACCACGAACTTGTCGGTGCACACCGCCGTCGAGAAGTCGAGAGGTGACAGACTGCCTGAGAAGCACATCGTGTAACTACCTGGTTTCGTGAACACGAGGCCGAGCGTCAACTCGCCGGGTGCACTGTCCTCGTCCGCCTGCGTTCGCCCGGTGCACACGAACCCGTCACACACGACATCCGCCCCCGATACGCCGTTGCCGGACGGGATCAACCCGTTGTTGCCGATGATCTGGATGGTGATCAAGGCGTCCTCGAGTGGCGAGAATTCCGACGACGTGACGGCCTGGATGGAAAACGGGTTGCCATCCTGGCCCAACAGCGCTTCGCCGACGTCGCCCCTGTCCGGCTGGCTCGGAATCAGTATCAGCGCTTCGCGAGGCAGATCGATCGCGTAAAAATCCGTGAAGCTGCCTGCGGAACCACCCGGCCCCCGATTGGCTACGGTGGCGAACAGCGGCGCGGGTAGCAGCGATCCCAGTATGGAAGCGAGATGTCCAGTCACGGTGTTCGGATGGTGCGCCGCCGACAGGCCCCCGAGGTCGCAGAAGTCGATTACCGCCTCGGTCAGTACCGTGCGGCCCTTCTGGACAAGGACTTCGTCGATCGACGTTTGCGCGGTTGAACACAGGCCAACTTCCAGGACTGCCGGGGGCATCAATTCCGTGCCGAATTCGACCGGATTGGGAATCAACAGCCACTGGTAGGCGGGCAGTTCAGTGTCAAGCAGTTGCTCGCCGGTGGGGCTGGGTCCGTCGAGCGGAGCTCCGAACACGAGCGTAGTCCGCCCGTGCAGAGCCAGCGGCCAATCCACGGAAGGTTCTACACCCCAGGCATCGCCCAACACGGGGTCAATCCCGAAGCACGGGAACAGGAACCCCGAACACACGGCATCCGTCCCCGTCGAGACGATCGCCCAGGCACCGTCCGCGTCGCTCATAACCGAGGCGAAGTCGGGAACCGTCGGGTATCCCTCCCAGGGAAGACAGTCGGCCTCTCCGTTGCACGGATCGAACATCGGCGTGGTGCCGTCCGGCGCCAGGACGCTCAGTGTGCCCGCGAGGAAGTTGGACCCATCCTCCACCGACTCGCCTGTGCCCGCCGCGAGCACGCCCTGCACGACCGCGGCGACTTCGAACCAGTGCCCCGTATACGCCGGCCGGTCAGACGCATCACAGTCAGCCTCGAGTAGATCGACGAGATCGAGCACTTCCGCGAGGATCGAGTTCTTCCCGTTCCCGGGGAAGTACCCGCGGGCGTCCTTCCGGGCGTCCCGAAAGTCGCACGTCGAGGGTCCCTGGACTGCCAGAACCGTGGGTTCGACCGGGCCGGCCGCCTGGTCTTCCTGGCAGGCCGACAGCAGAACGGCCAGCGGGAGAAGGGCGATACCGAGACTGTGCGAACGCGACCAACGCATGTGACCTCCTAAGGGCCTGGAAACTGCGAGCAGGCCGGTCCTCCATGGCCAGGGGGGGTTCAAACTGGGCCGCGGACCGGGTAACGACGGCACAATATTGGGTGGAGCGGCCCCGCATTGCCAGTCAGGGCGCGCGTACGAGGGCCTGGTAGCGGGGATCCGGGCGCACTTCCTGCAACCACCAGGTGCGGTCCCGGGCAAACGACTCGACCTGGCTCGGATTGGCAGCCAGGTAGACGGCCAGGTTGTCGATCGCCTGATCGATGTCCCCCAGCCAGGCGTACACAAAGGCTTCGAAGTAGACGAGTTCCCGGACCGGATCCACGTCGACGCCAGCCCTTGCCCGAGCCGCCACTGCGAGGGCGCTATCGGGCATGTCCGCGCGCACCAGAGCCCACGCGATTGCCATCTGACAGCGCTTCGTCCGGAACTCCCGCTCCTCGGGTTGCCTCAGCTCCACGTATTCGTCACACAGTTGCCACGCGTCGTCGATCCTGGACGCGACGGAATCCGGCTCCTGACCGGGCAAGGCGAGCAGCCAGACCTGGCATTCCTTGAAACGCGAATCCTCCTGGAATCGACGGGCACCCTCGCGACACCACGTAGGGGCCTCCCGGGCGTCCCCGAGATCGAGAGACGAGGAAAACAGCCGGTAGAGCGTCGTGTTGGCATTGGTTAGCCATGGATCCGCTTCGTAGGACTGCTCTGCGGCGAGCTTCGCCTGTGCGGTGGATCCCTTGTTCATCAGCAGGTGGCTCAGAGAGCCGAGCGCCGAAGCCTGCTCCGGATTGGCCGCCACCGAGGCATTGAAGTCCCGCTCGGCCGCGGCAAACAGCTCCTCGGCTTCGCCCGGTTCCGACGTCAGGTTGAGCAGATAGCGCCAGTAATTCAGAGTCGCGCGGAGTTCGAGGGCGTCGGCGTCTGCGTCATCGAGGCCGAGCGCCCTGTTGGCGTGGCCCATCCCCTCGGCAATCAGGGTGGCGATTTCATCCCGATCGAAGCCGCGGGAGCGCGATCTTTGGTACGCGAGCCAGCCGCGCCGCGTCGGTGGAACGGACCAGCGGGGCGCGAGCTCCTCCGCCTCAGCGAGCATATCGTCCGCCTCGGCCACCGCGGCTTCGGCACCCTCGGCGTCTTCGAGGGCGCTCAATCGGCTCGCCTGCTCGTGCTTCTCGGCAGCCTCCTGCACGAGCAGCCAGGCATCGACGTTCTCGGCGCGCGCTTGACCGCTGATCACCTGGATTTCATCGCCGATCTCCTCGCGCAGAAACTCCGCGACCTGTTGCGCAATGTCAGCCTGCAACTGGAAAAGCTGTGACCGGGGGGCTTCGAGGCTCGTACTGCCGAATCCGGTGCCCGTCCTGGCCCTCTCCAATGAGACGTTAACCTGCACGATCGAGTCGGACTCCCGTACCCGGCCCTGCACGAGGGTCCCGACGCCAAGCGCGGCTCCGACGCTGTCGGAAGGAAAGTCCAACCGACCACGCAACGGACTGACGCCGTTGCGTGATACGACATGCAGGGCTTGTACATCCGACAGTTCGTCGATCAGCGCTTCGGTGATGCCGGCGGCCAATGCCTGCTGCTCGTTGCCCTCTCCCGCCGCGTCGAAGTAGAGCACGGCTATTCGACGCGGATCTTCGGTGGGATCGAGCCGCTCGAGCACCGCCGCCACATTCGACACGTCGGCCGCCAGTTCACGCCTCGCCACGTAGCCGGTAGCGCCGAGCGCCACCACGGCCACCAGCCCCAGGAGCACCCGCTCCAGGCCGGAGGACTCCTGCTGGCCCTTCGCACCGTGAAACCAGGACACGATGACGACGGCAGGAAGACCGGCAATCGCCAAGGTGAGCGCAATCGGATACAGAAACGTGGGCAACACCTCGTTGCCGACGAGCTGATCGATCGCCTCCAGTACGATCCAGCTTCCGGCCGCATACGCGGTCAGGAATTGCGCGAACCGGCGTTCCTTCAACTCGGTTACGAATTTCAAGGTCGTTCGGCGCTATCCGCGAGTAGTGGAAGACTGGGTACGTACAATACTCAAGATCGAGCCTACAGACGGCAACCCGGAATGCGGCTAAAAGGAGAGCGGTTGACATATACATTAAAACATTTATATATTTAGATTATTCGCTTTATTATCGATGCGCGGACAAGGGAGAACCCGTTGAACCAGGACGCGACCGAGAGAATCAGCGTCGAGACAGTGCGTGAGGCGGCTGAGGTGCTGCGATGTATTGGCCACCCCGTTCGGTTGCGAATCGTGGAGCTCCTGGAGACGGCCGGGGAGCTAAACGTGTCCGCCATTAGAGAGCACGTCGGACTGGAGCAGGCCGTTGCGTCGCAGCATCTGGGTTTGATGAGAGACAAGGGAATTCTCGCCAGCCGGCGCGAGGGTACGAACGTGTTCTACCGGATTCAGGATGAGAAGGTGACGCAGGTGATCGAATGCCTGCGGGCCTGCGACGTAAATCGAGTCTGATCGCCCACGAGATGAAGACATGAAACGACTGATTGTCAGGGCCACATCTATCTGTGCCGCCTATGTCGGTTTCACCGCACTGGCGATGAGTCCGGTCATGGCGCAGACGAACGAGCGCGTACCCCTCACGTTGGAAGAAGCGGTCCGGGAAGCCCTGGAAGGAAATCATCAGTTGCGAGTCGACCGGGCGATGGCCGAGGTGGCCGGAGCTGCGGAGCGGAGTGCCACCTCGAGACTACTTCCCAGCGTGGATCTGCAGTCCGGCTGGGTGCGCAGCGACGATCCGGTCGCGGTTTTCGGGACCAGGCTCCGCCAGGGGGCGTTTACCCAGGCGGATTTTGATCTCAACACACTCAATCGCCCGGCTCCCCTCACCGACTGGTCCACGGCCGTGACCGCCACCTGGACGTTGCTGAACCCAGCCGGTTGGGCGGGATCGAGCGAGGCCGGATCCAGGGCGACGGCCGCCTCCTGGTCACTTCAGAGGAGCACGGAAGCTACGCACCTGGCTACCGAGGCGTTGTATCTGGATCTGCTGCGCACGGAGGCCCGAGTGGAGGCTGCAATTCGGGCCGAGGAAGCCGCACAGGCCAACGCCGACCTGTTCACGAGGCGAGAGGCGCAGGGTTTGCTTACTCGAGCGGACTTGTTGCAGGCGGAATCGGACCGTGCCCATGCCTCTGCAGTGAAGATCCAGGCAGAGCGAG